>JALZNU010000338.1 GCA_030857495.1 Actinomycetota bacterium
GGCGTTGCTGCGAGGATGGGCGTCATGAGTGTCGTCAAGATCAACGCCATCGAGGTACCCGAGGGCATGGGACCGCAGCTCGAAGAGCGGTTCGCCGCTCGCGCCGGTCAGGTCGAGCAGATGGACGGGTTCGAGGAGTTCCAGCTGCTGCGCCCCGTCGAGGGCGAGTCGCGCTACTTCGTCTACACCCGATGGGACTCCGAGGAGTCGTTCCAGGCGTGGGTCTCGAGCCAGGCTTTCGGCCAGGGCCACGCGAAGGCCGAGTCCTCCGACGGCAAGCCGGTCGCCAGCGGATCATCCCTGCTCGCCTTCGAGGTCATCACTCGCGTCGTGAAGTAGCTGCCCGCGAGAGTCAGCGAGGGCGTCACCGCCACTCGTCGGATGGCGACCGGCGAGCTCGTCGACGTGTTGAGGGAGACGGTCCAGGATCCACCTGGACCCACTCAGTCGAACCGCCGGCCACCACGGTCGCAAGCGGGGCTGACCCCGCCAGGGCCCGCGAAGCCCCTGCTCAGAGGTTGTGTCACACCCCCTGTGTAGGTTCCGGTGTAGATCGAGTGATCGGTCGGATCGAGCTTCGGCTCCTACGCAAGCCCTTCTCATGGGGGTGCGGGATGACCGCAATGATGACGAGACCAATGGTCTCCAAGGGGGCGGGTGCCACGGCGCCACCGTCGGCCTCGGATCCACCCGACGCGCCAGATGCCGCGTTGGCCGACGTCGACGATGCGCTCGAGCGTCTCGATCGGGCGCTGCGGGCGCTACCGGTTGACGGGTTCGACGCTGCGACGTTGACGTCAGCTGGACGGCGTGCAGGGTTGGGTCGGGCGACGCTCGACCGGTTCGACGCCGCCCTGGCGCGCCGTGCGAAGCGGCTCGCCGCGGCCGGTACGGTGCGCGACGCCACCGCAGTGCTCGACCCCGACGGTCGACGAGCATCTGGTGACGTCGACGCCGCGAGACGGCGAGCAGCGGCGATCGCCGACAGCCCGACTCTTGGTGACGCCTTTGAACGCGGTGGGTTGCCCGCAGCGCATCTCGACGTCATCGCACGCGCCCGCCGAGCGCTACGCGGCGAGATGCTGCGCCGCTTCGACGCTGAACAGGACGAACTGCTCATCGCAGCGGGTCGTCAGCCGTTGTCGGCGTTCCGTCGCACGGTGACGCGCCTGGTCGAACGCCTCCACGCCGACGCCGGAGCCGACCGCAACCAACGACTCCACCACAGACGCAGCCTGCGACGGTGGTGGGATGACGACGGGATGCGCCACTGGCACCTTTCGATCGACCCAGAGTCCGCGGCACGCCTCGACGGAGCCCTCGACGCACACGTCGAAGCCCTGTTCCACCGCGACCGCAACGACGGCGAGGTGACTCGCACCAGCGAACAACTCGCCTGCGACGCACTCGGTCACCTCGTCGCCGGCGGCCACGCCGCGACACGTCCCGGACGAGCAGAGATCTCCGTCATCGTCGACTACGACACCCTGCGGTCAGGGTTGCACGAGCATTCCGTCCATGTCGACAACAACGGACAGCTGATCACACCCGAAGCGATCCGCCGGTTGGCGTGCGACGCCGACATCCTGCCGATCGTGCTGTCCGGTGGCACCGTGCCGTTGGACATGGGACGCAAGGTGCGCACCGCCACCCACGAACAACGCCTCGCCCTCGCCGCCATCTACCCAGGCTGCGCGATCAGCGACTGCCAGGTGCGATACACGCACTGCGAAGTGCACCACACCGTCGAATGGGACGACCACGGCTACACCGACCTCGACAACCTCGTCCCGATCTGCGGGCAACACCACCACCTCGTCCACGACGACCACTGGCACACGACACTCGACCCCGACCGCACACTGCACCTCTGGCGACCCGACGGCACCCTCGACTCCATCCACCCACCACCCGGCCTCGCTCCGTGACACTGCGCAGCCCGGCGCCGTGTCGATGGGTCGCTAGCCTCGGGCCTCCGTGGGTCTGATCGTCCAGAAGTACGGCGGTACGTCCGTCGCCGACCCCGACCGGATGCGCGCGGTCGCCGACAACGTCGCCTACACGCGTCAGCACGGCCATGACGTCGTGGTCGTCGTGTCGGCAATGGGCAAGGCGACCGACAACCTGATCTCGCTCGCCGGTCAGGTCTCCGAGACGCGACCAGGCCGCGAGATGGACATGCTGCTCACCACGGGCGAGCGCGTGTCTGCGGCGCTGCTCACCATGGCGCTCGCCGATCGCGGCATCGAGGCCGTGAGTTTCACGGGCAGCCAGGTCGGCATCATCACCGACACGACGCACGGCAAGGCCAAGATCCTCGAAGTCAAGGGCGACCGCGTGCGCGACGCGCTGCGTGCAGGCAAGGTCGCCGTCGTCGCTGGGTTCCAAGGTGTCAGCACCGACAGAGAGATCACGACGATGGGGCGCGGTGCCTCCGACCTGACGGCCACCGCGCTGGCCAAGACGCTCGACGCCGACGCCTGCGAGATCTATACCGACGTCACGGGCGTGTTCACGGCCGACCCCCGCATCGTCCCCCAGGCACGCAGGCTGCCGAAGGTGCACTTCGACGAGATGCTGGAGATGGCCGGCGCCGGATCGAAGGTGCTCGCCCTCCGCTCAGTCGAGTTCGCCCGGAACCATCATGTCGCGCTGCACGTGCGCTCGGCCTTCACATGGGAGCCGGGCACGTGGATCACCGAAGAGGAGCCCTCGATGGAAGACCCGATCATCTCCGGAGTCGTCACCGACACGAGCGAGGC
>JALZNU010000339.1 GCA_030857495.1 Actinomycetota bacterium
TACGACCGCATCAGCGCGCTCGTCGCGCGGCGGAGCGGGCCGGCACGCGCGTGGCCGGTGCAGCGTGAGGATGCCGGACGAGCGAGCGAGCGCCTCTCGTGAGCGAGCTCCGCGAGCGAACCATTGTTGCGGTGCGCCGCTGCGCAGCAGCGGAGCGGTCACTGGTGCACCGCCCGCGGTCCCTATCGACCCTCCACACGGCCATGGTGCACCAGTGAGCGAGCTCCGCGAGCGAACCATCGTTGCGGTGCGCCGCTGCGCAGCAGCGGAGCGGTCACTGGTGCACCGCCCGCGGTCCCTATCGACACTCCACACGGCCATGGTGCACCGGTGAGCCGGCTCGGCAAGCTCGGCGGCGACGCGCTCGACGTGGTGGTAGGAGGGGGCCGGCTGCTCGGTGCCGTCGCCGCGCCGCCTCGGTCCGGCGTCGGCGGAATCGTGCGGATGGGACGAGCGCTGCGCGACAACGGGACGACGATGGCGGGAATCTGCGCCATCGCTGCCGCTCGCCGCCCGGACGCAGTGACGCTGATCGACGACGACGGTGCCGTGACCGCAGCCGAGCTGCAGCGACAGATCTCGGCGTTCACGGGATTGTTGCACGACGAGGGTGTCGCTGCCGGCGATGCCGTCGGTGTGATGTGCCGCAACGGCCGGCGCTTCGTCCACGCCGCGATGTCGGTGTCACGCCTCGGCGCCGACCTCGTGCTGCTGAACAACGAGTTCGCCGCCGACTCGCTCGGTGCGACAGCGGCGCACGAGGGCCTCGTCACTCTGATCCACGACGACGAGTTTGCCGATCGTGTGGCGAGCAGCGGCTTCGCAGGGCGGACGGTGAGCAGTGAGCGATCGCTGACCGTTGACGGCGACGACAGCGCCGTCCCCCGGGTGCGGCGCCCGGGCGCGATCGTCGTACTGACGTCGGGCACCACGGGCGCGGCGAAGGGCGCCCGCCAGCGCGAAACGAGCCCTGCGCAGGTGGTGCCCATCACCTCGCTCGTGCGTGCGATGCGGCTACGGGCGGGCGAGCCGATGCTCGTCCTGCCACCGATGTTCCACGGCTACGGGCTCGGGTTCATGCTCCTCGGGCTCGGCATCGGTGCGCCGGTCGTGACGTCACGGCGCTACGACGCAACCCGTGCCGCGCGGCTCGCACGTGACCACGAGGTGACGACCATCGTCGCCGTGCCGCCGATGCTGCCACAGCTCGTCGACGCGCTCGACGGCGACAGCGAAGGCGGGCGTCACCCGCTGCCGGCGTTGCGCTGCGTGATCTCGGGTGCCGGTCTGCTGCACCCCACCGTGAGCGAGCAGGTGCGGCTGCGTCTCGGCGACGTGCTTTTCAACTTCTATGGATCGAGCGAGGAGGGGTGGTCGACGCTCGCCACACCCGACGATCTCCGGCGCGCGCCAGGCACGATCGGTCGTGCGGTCGCCGGCGTCGAGGTGGCGATACTCGGCGCCGACGGCATGCCGGTGCCCGACGGTGAGGTGGGCCATCTGTGTGTGCGGAGCAACCTCTCGTTCAGCGGGTACACCGGCGGCGGTGCGCGCGCCCGGCGCGGCGGCATGCTCGACTCCGGCGACCTTGCGCATCGCGACGCCGACGGGTTGCTCTTCGTCGACGGGCGAGCCGACGGGATGGTCGTGACGGGCGGCGAGAACGTCATGCTGAGCGAGGTCGAGGACGCGCTGCTCGCCCATCCCGACGTGATCGATGCCCGCGTCGACGGTGTCCCCGACGAGGCGTACGGGACGCGGCTCGAGGCCTCGGTCGTCTTGTCAGACGAGGGACGGGGCCGCACCGACGCGACGGCTCTGCAACGCCACGTAGAGGATCGGCTGGCGCGGTTCAAGATCCCGAGACGGGTGCACTTCGTCGACGAGCTGGCGGTCACTGCGACCGGAAAGCACGTCCGTCCGAAACCCACTTGAAACGGGCGAGCGCGGCTCGGCACACTTCTTTCCTCGACCACGACTGCTCACCGCGAAGGAGGTGCCACATGAGGATGTCCACGACAGCGATCACAGACCGTGACGCGTGGATCCTTGCCGTCGGCGCCGCCGCGGCGACGCTCCCGGGTCCACTCGTCAACGCCTGACGCGCCACCGTCGCCTCGACGGTGACTCGTCCGTGTCGCGACTCGTCGCGAACGACGTCGTCGGTGCCGCGGCCCTGATCGCACCGCAACCCGCACCGCTCGGGCGCGACACCTCTCGCGCGCGGGCATCCACGAAAGGAAACCAACATCATGTATGCACTCGACCCAACTGTCGTCAAGGCTCTGCACGAGTACCGCCGTGAGCGGCTCGCGCCGGATGTCCATGGCGTCCATGTGCGGCGTGACCGTCGGTACCTGCCTCGGATCCACATCGAGTGGCCTCCGTGGACGGTACGAGTCCGCCGCAAAACGGTCGCCCGACAGGGCGCCTAGCAGGACGGTCGCTCGCCAGAGCGCCTGACAGCGACACACGACGAAGGGGCACCACACCGGAGACGGGTGGTGCCCCTTCGTCGCGGATGAGCTCAGCGATCGAAGTGCAGCAAACGTGACATTCGTCACATCGTGATGCGGTTGCGGTCGTGATTGTTACGGTCCGGTGACGGTAATCCGAGCGGGCCGCTTCTCAGGCCCCGGATCACCGTGTCCCCCTCCCCCCACCAAAGGACCTCGCTCCGTGCGTCATCGCTCCAGTTTGCTCGTCTCGTCACTCGTCCTCGTCGTCTCGGTCGGCTCGATCAGCGGCGCGGCCTCGGCT
>JALZNU010000340.1 GCA_030857495.1 Actinomycetota bacterium
GGTCGCGAACAGGTACGGGTCGATGTCGGGGTCGGTGCGGGTCGCCGAGTAGACGACGAAGCAGCCCGCCACGGTCAGCAGTACCTGGGCGCCGAGCAGGATCCAGTCGATGTTGCGGCTCGGATCGCCCGGACTCGATCGGATGTTGCCGAGTCCCGAGTCGGGCCGGCGATGCAGCATCGGGAGCGACACGGATCAGTCCGCCGGACGAGGTGCGCCGGTGTCGGTCGTCGGATCGAAGTTCGTCGCCTTCAGGCACTTCGGATCGGCGACCGCAGCGGGGGCGGCGACCTCGGTGCTCTCGATGTCGAGCGGATCCGACAGGGTCACCGGTTGCGTCACCGTCAGCCCGGACAGCGCCAGGTACATGCACTTCACGACGGGTGCCGCCCCCTGCGACCCGTAACCGGACTTCTCGAGATAGGCGGCCACGGTGTAGGGGCGGGTCTCGTCCACGCTGAACGCGGCGAACGCCGACGAGTCCTCCCACGGATAGCTCGAGGCGGCCTGCGCCGTGCCGGTCTTGCCGGCAACCGGGATGGCACGCGGCTCGGGGTAGCCGCGCCCGAAGACCTCCTCCGCCGTCGTCGTCAGCAGATTGCCCTCGACGACGAGACCAGGTCCCGTGATGTTGCGCCTCAGACCGTCGATGATCGCCTGGAGGTGCTCGGGCGCGACGTCGACCTTGCCCGTCTGCTCGCCGGCGAGATACGACTTCACGAGCTTCGCCCGGCCGAGATCGGCGTACCCCGGGGTGGCGTCGGGGACTCCGGGCTCGTAGATCGCACGCACGAGGTGCGGACGGTTGAGGACGCCGCCGTTGCCGAGGCCGGCGTAGCCCTGGGCGAGCTGGATCGGCGAGGCCGCCATCAGACCCTGGCCGATCGCCACCTGCAGGTTGTCGCCGGACACGAGCCGCGGCACCTCGTTCTCGCCGAGCGCACCGGATTCGATGAGCTGGCGCTTGACCTCGTCGTCGGGCACCCGGCCGTCGAACTCGTAGGGCAGGTCGACGCCCGTCTCCGAGCCGAATCCCCACTTCTTGACCTCGTCGCCGAGCAGCTTCCTCTCACGCAGGAACAGCTCTTCACCGATGCGGTAGAAGAACGTGTCGCTCGATACGGCAAGGGCCGCGACGACGTTGACCGCGCCGTAGACGCACGGTTGCGTCGTACCGCCACACGTGCTGTTGCGGAAGACGCAGCGAACGCCGGCATCGCACGTCGCCTTGTCGATCGAGCGGATCCTGTAGGTGCCCTTGTCCTTGTAGACGTCGTTGACGCCCATGAAGCCGCTGTTGAGCGCGGCGTAGGCGGTGAACGGCTTGAACGTCGAGCCGAGGTTGTACTGGCCCTGCACGGCACGGTTGACGAGCGTCGACGCGTCGGGGTCGAAGTCCTTCGTGTCCGACGGCGGGAACAGCTCCGCGAACTTCTCCGTCGACACGCCGGCGTTGAACCAACGGTTGTCGAAGTTGGGGTACGTCGCCATCGCTGCGACCTGGCCGTTCTTCTGATCCATCACGACGACGGATCCGGCGGGCGCCTTGTACGGCACCTCCGCTGGCGCATCGGGGTCGATCGGCCCCTTGACGATCGAGCCGTCGGCCTGGACCGTCTCGACGATCGGGTTCTTCGCCGTGAAGTTGCGGCGGAACTGCAGCTGGGTCTGCAGGATCGACTCTGCGTACTGCTGCACGTCGAGATCGATGGCGAGCTGGATGTCCTGCCCGCTGACGGGTGCCCGGTAGCGGAGCGTCTCGAGCACCTGTCCCGCGGCGTTGACGCGGAACCTGACCTCGCCCCACCTGCCGTGCAGCACCTCTTCCATGCTGAGTTCGAGGCCGTCCTTGCCGACGCGCTCGTTGAGCACGTAGCCCTTCTTGACGTACTGGTCGGCCGTGTCCTCCGGGATCGATCCGAGGTAGCCGAGCACGGGCGACGCGAGCGGCGCGTACGGGTAGCGGCGGCGCCAGTCGTTGACGACCTGCACACCGGGGAAGTCCTCCGAGCGCTCCATCAGCGCGTTGGCGACCCGCTCGTCGACGTCCTCTTTGACCGGCATCGGCACGTACGGGCTGTAGACCCTGGCGTTGAAGCGCCGCTCCATCTCGGTGACGGGCACGTCGATCCACCCCGACAGGCGCTGGAAGAGCTGGCGACGATCACTGCGCTCGGACATCACGTCCCAGTCGATGCCGATCGTGAGGATGCGTTCGTTGTCGGCGAGGATGCGACCGTCGGCGTCGAAGATCCTGCCCCGTTCGGGAATCAGCCGCACGGTCTTGGTGCGCTCCACCTCCACGTCCTGGGCCAGGCGCGGCGCCTCGACGGTTTGCAGGAACCACAGTCGCGTGCCGAGCGCACCGAAGAGCAGCACTGCAACGAGAGCCAGGACACCGAGACGAGCGGCGCGCTTGTCAGACGCCATCGGTGCAGTCTCGCCGAAGTTCGTCGCCGCGCAAACGCGCGCGGCCCGAAGTCCTCGCCGTCACGCCGCCGGCACCTTCCACTCCGCGCGACGCAAACGCAGGCACCATCGTGCGAGCGGGACGAAGATCGGACTCAGGACACCGGCAGCGGCCGCCACGACGAGGACGACCGTGGACAGTTCCGAGTCGAAGCGGACGGACTCGCCGATGAATACCCGCACGAGTGGTACCGCCGCCTCCCCCGCCGCCGCTCCGATCATCGTGAAGATCGCCGCCAGCCACCACGGCGGCTCGACCATGATGCTCCAGGCGATACCGGCGACG
>JALZNU010000341.1 GCA_030857495.1 Actinomycetota bacterium
CGGCGGCAGACCTCCATGTCTGCGCGCACGGCCTCCTCCTCGCCGGCGACCTCGACGAGCAGCGCACATGCGGCATCGACGGGGAGCCCGGCGTGGACGTACGCCTCGACGGCGACGAGGCACTGGCGGTCCATCATCTCGAGTGCCGCCGGGACGACGCCGGCGGCGATGATGGCGCTCACCGTCGACGCGCCTGCGCGAATGCCGGCGAAGTCCACGAGCGCGGTGGCGACCGCCGGCGGATCGGGTGTGAGGCGGACGCAGATCTTGGTGGCGATGCCGCACATCCCCTCGCTGCCGACGAACGCACCACGCAGGTCGTAGCCGGCAGGCTCGGGATCTTCACCGCCGAGGGTGACGACGGAGGCGTCGGCGAGCACGGCCTCGATCGCCAGCACGTGCGCCGACGTCACCCCTTCTGACAGGCAGTGCGGTCCGCCCGCGTTGTTTGCCACGTTGCCGCCGATCGTGCACACCTGCTGGCTGCTCGGATCCGGCGCAAAGTGCAGCCCGAACGGGGCGACGGTTCGGGTGAGATCGAGGTTGAGCACTCCCGGTTGCACCCATGCCCGCCGAGTGGCTACGTCGACGGACTCGATCGACGTCATCTTCGATGTCGAGATCACGATCGCCTCATCGAGTGGGATCGCGCCGCCGGCGAGACCGGTGCCCGAGCCGCGGGCCGTGAACGGTGTCTGGTGCCGGCGGGCGACGTCGACGCAACGGCGTACCTGCTCGGTGTCGCGCGGGAAGCACACCACCCCGGCGACACCCTCCATGTTGGAGGCGTCCTTTCGATACAGCGAGAGCTCGCCGGGCCGATCGTGGACGCCGTCGCCGCCGATCGCGTGACGCAGATCGGCGATGACCCCAACCATCATGGCCCCGGCAAGAGGTGCTGGCGTGTGACCACGATGCGCTCGCGGTCGACGGGGCGCCCGTCGACGAGCACCTGCTCGTCAGGAGCGATGCGGTCGGCGAGCGACTGCGGTGTGTGGTTCGGCTCACTCCGCACGAGCCGGGTCGCCTGCCGGCGCAACACGACCGCGCCCTGGCGCGCCACGGTACGCGGCGTCACCTGCGAGACGGCGGCGCGCACCCGACGCTTGGCGTACCCGGACCCGGCCGCGCCCGTCACCGTGCCGACGACAAACCATGTCACGCGCTTCAGCATCGTCGTTCACCCATCGTCGGTCGTCGTCTCGTCCTCACGTCGTTGCATGTTGTCACCGATCCGGCGTTCATTGCCGTGTGCGCTCGGCCGATACCACCTGCGGCCGACCAACGCGTCGGGAAGGTACGCCTGTCGCACCCAGCCCCGCTCGTCGTCATGAGGGTACCGGTAGCCTCCGCCGTGACCGAGGTCCTTGGCGCCCTGGTAGTTCGAATCACGCAGGTGAGCAGGCACTTCACCGAGGGCGCCATCGCGCACTTCGCTGCGCGCCTGCCAGATCGCGACCGCCGCAGCGTTGCTCTTCGGCGCCGTTGCGAGGTAGATGACAGCCTCTGCAAGGCTGAGCTGCGCCTCGGGGAGGCCGACGAACTCGACGGCTCGCGCCGCCGCGTCGGCGACGACGAGCGCCATCGGATCGGCGAGCCCGATGTCTTCGCTGGCGAGAATCACCATGCGGCGGGCGATGAACCGGGCGTCTTCGCCGGCCTCCAGCATCCGCGCCAGCCAGTAGATCGAGGCGTCGGGGTCCGAGCCGCGCATCGACTTGATGAACGCGCTGATGACGTCGTAGTGATCGTCTCGGCCGTAGCGCAGGGCACTCGTCGACAGCGCCGCCTCGACGTGCTCGACGCCGACGTCGACGTCGAGCTGGTTGCCGCCGCCACGGTCGTCGCCGGCGATGGCGATCGCCACCTCGAGCGCCGTGAGCGCTTGGCGCCCGTCGCCGCCGACACGGTCACTGAGCAGCTCGATCGCGTCAGGCGAGGCGGTGACACCCTCCATCTCCATTCCCCGCTCGAGCAACGTGCGAACCGCGTGGCTGTCGAGCGGCTCGAGGCGGAACAGCGTCGACCGGCTCCGCAGTGGTGGGTTGACCTCGAAGTAGGGGTTCTCGGTGGTCGCGCCGATGAGCACCAGCGTGCCGTCCTCGACGGCTGGCAGCAGCGCATCCTGCTGCGCCTTCGAGAAGCGGTGGATCTCGTCGAGGAACAGGATCGTGCCCTGTTCGCGCTCGCCGAGTCGCTGGCGCGCCCGCTCGATCACCTCGCGAACGTCCTTGACGCCTGCCGACACCGCAGAGAGCTGCTCGAACGCTCGAGCCGTGGTGCCGGCGATGGCCAGCGCCAGCGTGGTCTTGCCGGTTCCGGGCGGACCCCAGAAGATCACCGACGAGAGTCGGTCCCGCTCGGTGAGGCGACGTAACGGTCGTCCCGGGCCGACGAGGTGCTCCTGGCCCACGACGTCGTCGATCGTGGCCGGGCGCAGGCGGGCGGCGAGCGGCGCCTGGGCACGCAGCCGGGCGTCGGCGGCGGCCGAGAACAAGGTTGTCGAGTCGCCGCTCATGGCCCCGCTCCGAGCACCTGCTCGTACGCCACCCTGCGGAAGTCCCACACCTGGGCGACGAGCCACTCACGGGTGACCCACCGCCAGTCGCAGAACTCGTCACCGTCGGGCACGATTGGCAGCTTCTCGCGCAGCGCCCGGAAGAAGTACCAGCGTTGCGTCTGGCCGATGCGAAGCTCTGCGCTGCGCCGCACGCGCAGCTCCTCCGGCCACTCGTAGCTGACCCAGA
>JALZNU010000342.1 GCA_030857495.1 Actinomycetota bacterium
GGTCCTGCACGTTGTCCTGGCCGGCGGTGACGGCGACCCCGGCCTGCAGCAGGATCGAGATCGGCGTGATCGCCCGCGGCACCGACTGGCTCGTCGCGCGGCCCTGCAGGTAGAGGTTCGTCTGGGGGAGCGCCACGATGCCGATGCCCGCGGCGGCGACGGCCTCGGCGATCTCGCGCTGTCGGCGATGCTCCTGCACCGAGAGGCTGACGCAGTGGCTCGCCGTCACCGGCCCGGAGAAACCGTTGGCAACGGCCTCGACGAGGTCGAGCAGGCAGAGCATCTCGGGGTCGAGCGTCTCGTCGGTGTGCAGGTCGAGGCCGACACCGCGTTCGGCGGCGATGCCGACCAACATCTCGGTGACCGCGCGACGGCCGTGCTCGGTTGCTTCCTGTTCGAGGTGCGGGCAGCCGCCGACGAGATCGGCGCCCATGTCCATCGCCTCGCCGAGCAGCGCCCGTTGGTCGACGCCGAGCGGGCCGAGGACGGGGAACCCGCAAAGCGCCACGATCTCCACGTCGGCAACGGCCCGACAGGCGTCACGCGCTTCGAGCACGGCCCGCAGCGGCTCCAACCCGCCGGCCTCCGTGACGTCGACGTGCGTGCGGATGGTCGTCGCCCCGTTGCGGGCGAACATCGTGATCGCCGCCGCAGCCCGTCGAGCGGTGTCGGTCACGTCGAAACGCTCGTACGCCTCGCGCATCGCGGCGATGGCGCCGTCGAGGTCGCCACTGGGGTTCGGGACGACGTTGGCGAGGAACGCCTTGTCGAGATGAGTGTGCGGCTCGACCGCGGCGGGAGCCAGCACGTGCCCGGTCAGGTCGATGACATCGGCGGTATCGGGCGCGTCCGCAGCCGCGACGAGGTCGTGGCCGACGTCGGTGATCACACCGTCGGTGATGACGACGTCGACGACGGTGTCGCCGATTGTCGCATGGCGGAGGATCTGGGCAGACATCGACGCCATTGTCGCTCGCGACGGGCGCTCGCGCGCTGCTCCGATCAGGTCTGCAGGAGGTGCAGCACGACCGACCGTGCCCGTCGCTCGACCTCGTAGAGCCGGACGTCGTTGTCGCCGTCGCGGTAGAGATCGGCGACGTAGCCGACGAACGACGCGCCGCCGCCATCGCCGGACGGCCGGTAGCCGCCGGCCACGCCGGCGACCCGTCCGTTGATCGCCACCAGCAGGTCCGACGAGGGACGGGCGCCACGCTCGTCCGAGACGGTCCCGGCGACCACCGGTGGTCCCGGCTGGTTCGCGACCGTGAGGTCGTCGAACTTCATTGTGTCGTCCCACGCGGCGGTGCGCTCGCTCGGCGCTCCGACGCGGAGGCCCGCGACCTTCTCGCCGACGAGGGTGCCGTGTCGACCGACCGCGGCGAGGCCGCGCCAGTCGTCGCCGCGCGGGAAGCGAGCTGCCTGGCGCTGTGCGAGCGCGTCGAGCCCTGCGACGTCACTCGTGACGACCCGCTGCGACGTCGGCTCGCTCCCGTCGTAGAGCGAGTGACCATCGAACGTCCACTTCTCGTCCGCCGCGGCGAGTGAGACGTCGAGCAGATCGACGAGCGACGGCAGCACGTCGACCATGTCGGCTCTGTCGTCTCGCACGGCCCCTGTTGTCTGACCCGGGGCCTTGATGAACAGCGGGACGCGCAGCGCAGCCTCCTCGTTGCGCTCGGTGATCGGGTTGCGTCCGATGTCGGGCGGCATCAGGTTGATGCCGTGATCGGACGTCACGACGAGGGTCGTCGCATCCCAGTTGGGCAGCGCTCGCAAGCGGTCGAGCAGTCCCGCCACGAGCTCGTCGACGGCACTCAGCTGACGGAGGTGCATCTGGTGCAGCACCCTCGATCGGAAGTCGAAGCCCGGACGCTCGGGGTCGGACTGGACGAACGAGGACCAGTCGATGATCGGCGGGGTGTCGTGGCCCGCCCGGTCCAACGTCCACGGGTGGTGCGGCAACAGGACGTGGACGTAGTGCAACCCAGGGGTTCCGTCGATCGCTTCGACCTCGCGGCGCATCAGCATCCGCTGCGCCTGCGGCGTGTTCTCGTAGAACGCCCGAACGAACGCGTCCTTCATCAGTTCGCTGCCCTTGATCTTCGGCACGTCACCGTCGGCACCGAACTCGCCCCAGGAGCCGTCGATCGAGGGGAGACCGCCGCGCAGGCTCGGCGGCAGCACGCGATGTCCGTAGACGACCGCGGCGTCGTCGAGTGCTTGGCGGAGCGGACGTGGCGGGAGCGGTTCGCACGTGGCGGGCGGGCACATGCTCGTCACGGCCTCGTAGCGACGGGCGGGCAGGGTCGCGCCGAGCAACGTGAAGAGGTTGCGTGGATGGTCGGCGTACGTCGGCAGCGCGCCCTCGTCGCCGTTGTTGCCGGTCAGGATCGCCGGGACGGCGCGCTGCGTCTCGCCATGGTTCGACGCCGCGTTGCGGAACCACGTGCTCGTGCCGGCGAGGTCGGCGAACCCCGGGTAGCGAGTGGCGTTGATCGTGCCGTCGCCGCGCAGCAGCGACACGACGGGAAGCTCGTCGAAAACGACGACCACGACCGGTCCTTTCGGAGCCGGCATCGTGATGCCGTCGGTCGACACCGACGCGCCGTCGCCGATGACGAGCGGCGTCGTGCCGCTGGCGAAGAGGAACAGCGCGACGAAGGCCACGTCGGCCACCGCCAGGTAGGACGTGAAAAGTCGCGCGGCACGGCTTTGCACGATGCCGACGGCGATGATTCCGGCGAACG
>JALZNU010000343.1 GCA_030857495.1 Actinomycetota bacterium
TCGATCTCGTGGTCGGCACGCACGCCCTCATCCAGCAGGGCGTCGAGTTCGCCAGCCTCGGGCTCGCCGTCGTCGACGAACAGCACCGCTTCGGCGTCGAGCAGCGTGCGGCGTTGCGCTCGAAGGCCGGGGAGTCGGTGCCCGACCTGCTCGTGATGACGGCGACGCCGATCCCTCGCACCGCGGCGATGACCGTCTACGGCGACCTCGACGTCAGCGTGCTCGACGAGCTGCCGCCAGGTCGCACACCGATCGTCACGCACTGGGCGAACGGGCCGCTGGAGGAGTCCGGCGTGTGGGATGACGTACGCGCCGAGGTCGCCGCCGGGCGTCAGGCGTTCGTCGTCTGTCCACTGATCGACGAGAGCGAGAAGTTGCAGGTCGCGTCTGCAGAGGAGACGTTCGAACGGCTCGCGTCCGGCGAGTTGAGCGGTCTCCGTCTCGGTCTGCTGCACGGTCGTGTCGTGCCGGCGGAGCGGGAGCGGGCGATGGGCGCGTTCCGAACGGGCGAGCTGGACGTGCTCGTGGCGACGACCGTCATCGAGGTCGGCGTCGACGTCCCCAATGCCACCGTGATGGTCATCCTCGACGCCGATCGTTTCGGTATCGCACAGCTCCACCAGCTGCGTGGGCGCGTCGGGCGTGGCGTCCACACGTCGACGTGCTGGCTCGTGACCTCACAGGTGCTGGAGGAGAACCCGCGCCTCACAGCGCTCGTCGACAGCACCGACGGGTTCCAGCTCGCCGAGGTCGACCTCGACCTGCGCGGCGAGGGCACGCTGATGGACACGGCGCAGAAGGGCCGCAACGACCTGCGGCTGGCGTCGCTGCGCCGCGACCGGGCGCTCGTCGAGCTCGCACGAGTCGTCGCCATCGACGTCGTCGGCGACGACCCCGGGATGAGCGAGCACGCGGACTTGCGCGACGAGGTCGATCTGCTGGTCGCCGAACGCGAGGAGTACCTCACCCGTTCGTGACGTCAACCGAACGGCCGCTCGGCGTCCGTTCCGTCGTCGTCGTCTTCGTCGAGAACGAGGTCCCAGCGATCGAGGCAGTCTTCGCAGCGGTAGGCGACGATGTCGCCGGCGAGCCACTCGCCGTCCTCCCTCGGATGGGTCAACAGGTGCGCCCTGCCGCCGCAGTCGATGCACGTGATGACGGGGGCAGGCGTGAGCACCGCGTCAAGTGTGCCGCCCGATCGGTCCGTACGCTGCGCACCGTGAGAATCGTGGCTGGAGCGTTTCGAGGACGCCGGCTGGCTTCACCACCGGGCGACGAGACGCGCCCCACGACCGACAAGGTGCGCGAGGCCGTGTTCAACGCGCTCGTCAGCATCGACGCCGTCCACGGCGCAACTGTCGTCGATCTGTTCGCCGGCACGGGCGCGCTCGGGCTCGAAGCGCTCTCGCGTGGCGCCGTGCACGCTACGTTCGTCGAGCGTGGTCGCCCTGCGGCGCGTGCGCTGCGCGACAACGTCGCCACGCTCGGCGTCGCCGATCGGGCAGTCGTGCTCGAGTCCGACGCGATGGGCGCGGCGACCCGCCTCGGCCACGGCGTCGGGTCGGCGGAGCGGACCGTCGTGTTCGCCGATCCGCCGTACGGGTTCGACCGCTGGGACGGCTTGTTCGACGCCCTCGCCGGTTGGGACCCGGCTCCGCTCGTCGTCGCCGAATCGGGCTCCGAGCTCGCGCCGCCTGCGCCGTGGGAGATCGTGCGCTCGAAGAAGTACGGCAGGACGTGGGTCGCGTTCTGCTCGATCCCGGCGAAGTAGCGTGGCTCGTTCGATGGATGCCAGCGGGCGAGTGCTGTACCCGGGGACCTTCGATCCCGTGCACCTCGGCCACCTCGACGTCGTCGCCCAGGCCGCGACGCTGTTCGGAACGGTGGTGATGGCCGTGCTGCACAACCACGACAAGGCGCCGGCCGCGTTCGAGGTCGAGCGCCGGATCGAGCTCATCACCGAGGCCGTCGCCGCCGACGACTCGCTCGCCGGACGTGTCGAGGTGCGCCCGTTCGAGGGCCTCGCCGTCGACGCCGCCGCCGCCGCCGGCGTCGACTTCATCGTCAGAGGGCTGCGCTCCGCTGCCGACTTCGAGATCGAACAGCAGATGGCGCACACGAACCGGTCGGTGACCGGTGTCCACACCGTCTACGTCCCGTGCGCCCCGGCGCTGGGTTACATCAGCAGCCGCTTCGTGCGCGAGATCGCCCGCTACCGTGGCACGGTCGATCACATGGTGCCAGCAAGTGTCGCTGACGCCTTGCGCGCGCTGTACCCGCAACAGCCAGACCCAGCTCAGCCCGACCCCGCTCAGTCCGCCCCGGCACAGCAAGACCCAGCATCGAGATGACGGCTTCAACATGACCTACGACCCGCGAAATCCGAGTCCGTACGACCCGACCTACGAGCAGTCGTACGGCGCGCACTCGGCGCATCCCGGCCGCGATGACCAGCAACGCCAGGGCTACGACGAGTACGACGAGTACGAGGAGTACGACGAGTACGACGAGATCGATGACGAGTACCCCGAGCCGCAGGCGGGTGTCGGTCACGTGGGTGATGCCGAGACGATGCTGCGGCGAGCGGTCGACATCATCGCCAGCGCCCCGACGATGCCGTTGTCGTCGTCGCCCCGCATCGATCGCGACGAGATCATCGAGCTGCTCGAGGACGCCATCGCCCGTCTGCCCGACGAGCTGCGCCAGGCGCGGTGGATGCTGAAGGAGCGCCAGGAGTTCATCGCCAA
>JALZNU010000344.1 GCA_030857495.1 Actinomycetota bacterium
CCCCCAATGTCAACCATTCTCCCCCATTTAACCCCACGCCACCCCAACTGGAGGTCGCAGAACGCGCAATAGCGCGTTCCGTGACCTCCAGTTCGGGGTCGTGGCGCAACCGGGCTCACTCGGCGTCGAGCGCGGCGGCCAGTGACGTGCCGAGGTCCTCAGCGGACGTCGCTTCGATGGTCGCCACGGCGACGGCGTCGAGCGCGGCCGCGTCGGCTCGATGCCCGGCCGCGAGCAGCGGTGCGAGCACGTCGGGGCGCCAGCGGTGGTGCACGGCGCACTGGAAACGACAGCCGTCGCGCGTGCGGCGCTGGGAGATGCCGACGAGCTTGGCGCCGTCGGCGGTGACCACCTCGCCGTGCCCGACGCCGGCGAAGCAGACGAGCGACGACAGCGGACCGCACGACATCGAGGCGGCCTCGGCGACGCCGGCATCCTCGAAACCGACGACGGCGAGTGCGCGCCGCCATCGCTCGCCGCACCAGCGCATCGAGGCGGGCACGTCAGCGTGCCACCGATGGTCGCCGGCGGGCACGAGCACGTCGATCCACGTCATCTGCTGCGGCTCGACGAGCACCATCCCGCCACCGCTGCGGCGCCGCGTGACGTCGATGCCGACGCGGTCGCACGCCGCGAGATCGATCGTGGACATGTCCTGGCGAGAGCCGAGCACCACGGCCGGACGGCTCGCCGTCAACACCCAGACCTCGGCACCCGTGACAGCGGCGTGGTCACCGGGCGCCCACGGGTCGATCGCGTGCAGCTCGCCGGCGCGGCCGGCAAGCCGGTGGACGGGAACGGTCACGAGGCGAGCGTGTCGGGAGCCAAGTAGGGCTTCCAGGCCTCCGGCACGTGGCCGGGGCAGAACGACACCCAGCTCGCGTGACGCGGCGCCTGGGACGGCCGGGCGAGGCGCATGCCGGCCTCGTCGGGTGTGCGATCACGCTTGACTGTGTTGCACCGGCGGCAGGCAGCGGCCACGTTTTCCCAGATGTGCTCGCCGCCACGCGACCGTGGCAGCACGTGGTCGATGGAGTCGGCGTGGCGACCGCAGTACTGGCACGTGTGATCGTCGCGAACGAACACCGCCCGCCGCGAGAGCGCGGTGGCGTGGCGGTACGGCACGTGCACCATGTAGCGCAGCTTGACGACCAGCGGTCGCGGGTAGGCGTGGTCGACCGAGAGCACCGGCCGTTCGTCCTCCTCGACGACCTCGGCTTTGGCGGCGATGACGAGGCACAGGGCGCGCAACGAGGCCACGACGCCGAGCGGCTCGTAGGTCACGTTGAGGACGAGCGCATGTCCTTGCACCACCGCAGATAGTTCACCACATCGAGCGCCTCGGCTTGCGCGTCGATGCACCCGTACTGGGTCTGCATGCGGAACTCCAGGTACTGGGGCGGCGGCAGCGGGCGGGCGCGCCCGCGCCAGCGGCGATCGCGGCGCCACCAACCGTCGGGGACGAGCCGCACCGCTTGGCGGAACGCGGTCGACCACAGCGACGGGCGGCGCGCAACCGCCAGCACCACCGATCCGCGGCGGTGACGCGACGTCACAGCAGCTCGGCGAGCGAGGTGATCCGCTCGAACGCCGCGTCGGGGTGGTCGTCGAACGGATCGACGAGGATCGGGTGCAGGTTCGCCGCCGTCGCGCCACCGACGTCCATCATCACGGAGTCACCGACGTAGGCGATGCGCTGCCGATCGATGCCGGCGAAATGCGCAGCGGCGAAGTCGAAGATCGCCGGATCCGGCTTGGCGACAGCGACGACGGCACTGTCGATCACGCAGCGCACGTCCACTCCGGGCCCGGGTCCCACCTGGCAGACCTGCGACAGCGCAAGGACGTGTTCGATCTGACCCGCGGCATTGGACACGACTCCCAGCGGCACGCCGCGGCGCGACAGTTCGGCCAGCACCTCGATCGATTCTCGGATCGGCCATCGCCAGAGATGATCGATGCGCACGCGCCCGAGCGTCGTCGCCGCCTCGTCGACGAGGTGGCCGGGCACACCGACGCACTCGACGTAGGCGACGTCGTACAGGCGCCAGTCGCGCTCGTCGGCACCCTGGGCCGACTTCACCGCCATCGCTCGGTAGTGCGCACGGCGATGGGCGTCGATCGCAGGATCACCGCCGTAGTACGCGAGGAGCGGCGACAGCACCGTGGGATCAGGGAGCACGAGCACGCCGCCGGCGTCGAACCAGATGGCATCGAACCGGCTCATCAGACTGTCACGATGGTTCGCTCGCCGGGTCGCTCCGGCGAGGCTCCTTCGGCAGCGCGAGCACCATCTCGCCCAGGATGTTGCGCTGGATCTCCGACGAACCGGCGTAGATGGTGCCGGCTCGTGCGTTCAGGAACGTCCCGACCCATGACGCAGACGAGCTCGGCGCACCGGCCACGTCGGTCTGGAACGACGATGCCGGCCAGCGGCCCGACGGCGTCATCGCATCGGCGCCGAGCACGTCGAGCGACAGCTCGGTGACGACGCGGTGGTACTCGCTCCAGAACAGCTTGCTGATGGCCGCGTCAGGACCCGGCGCGTGCCCGGCGAGGAACTGTGTCAGCGTGCGCAGCCCGAGCCAGCGCATCACCTGCGCATGGGCGTAGGCGTTTGCGAGACGCTGGCGCATCCGGGCATCACCGGTGACGCCGTAGTCCCGTGCGAGCGAGATGAGTCGGTCGAGCTCGTCGGCAAACCGCAATGGCACCGTGGCGGCCGCTTCGCCCCGCTCGTAGCCGA
>JALZNU010000345.1 GCA_030857495.1 Actinomycetota bacterium
CGCGGCGTTGACGGTGCCGCCGTACTCGCACGTGGCGGCAACGTGTGACGCATCGAGTGGCACCCCGTGCAGCGAGTGGACGAAGTAGAACCAGGGTTGGGGTTCGAGCCCGTCGAACATCGACTCGCCGTCGCGTGCGGCGACGCGGTTCCACTGCATCTGGGGGCGCTTGACGTCGCCGTCGATCCAGTCGACGGTGCCGGCGATGATGCCGAGCCCTGCGACGCCGGGCGACTCGGCGCTGGCGTCGAACAGCATCTGCGCGCCGACGCAGATCGCGAGGAACGGCACGGTGCCGGCGGCGTCGAGCACGGCCTGCTCGAGGCCACGCTGGCGCAGCGCGTCGAGGCACGATCCGACGTTGCCGACACCGGGCAGGACGACGCCGTCGGCGTTGGCGATGTCGCCGGGCCGCGACGTCAGGACGGCGTCGGCGCCGGCGCGCTCGTGCGCTTTTCGTGCTGAGTGGAGGTTGCCGATGCCGTAGTCGACGACCGCGACCCGCGGTCGCCTCACAGGGTGCCCTTCGTCGACGGCACCGCCGCTCCACCGTCGACGCGCACGGCGTCGCGCAGGCAGCGGGCGAGGCCCTTGAACGTCGCCTCGATGATGTGGTGCACGTTGCGACCCCGCTGCAGCGTGACGTGCAACGTGATGCGGGCGGCAGTGGCGAACGATGAGACGGCGTGTTCGGCGAGTTGCGGGTCGAACGGCGGCGACCCGAGCGGGAGCGCCTCGGGCATCGCCACGTCCCAGTGGACGAACGGTCGTCCCGACAGGTCGAGGGCGACCTCGACGAGGGCTTCGTCCAGGGGGTAGAGGCCGCTGGCGAACCGCCGCACCCCGGCCTTGTCGCCGAGCGCTGCTGCGAACGCCTCGCCGAGCACGATCGACACGTCCTCGATCGTGTGATGGGTATCGATCTGGAGGTCGCCCTCGGCGCGCACTGTCAGGTCGAAGCCGCCATGCCGGCCGAGTTGGTCGAGCATGTGGTCGAAGAACGGGATCCCGGTGGACACGTCGGTGACACCGCTGCCGTCGAGGTCGATCGTCAGCTCGATCGTCGTCTCTGACGTGGATCGCGAGCGCGTGGCAGTGCGTGTCACGAGGGCACCGCGATCATCGCCTCGTGCATCGCAGCGAGGAAGGCGTCGTCCTCGTCGGCCGTCCCGATCGTGACGCGCAGGCACCCCTGCAGACGTGGCCAGGACGAGCAGTCGCGCACGAGCACCCCACGATCGACGAGCGCCTGCCAGACGTCGTGGCCGGGACGCGAACGGGGCCGGAAGAGCACGAAGTTGGCCTCGCTGTCGAAGACGTCGAGGTCGAGCGTTCGCAGTTCGGTCGTGAGTCGCTCGCGCTCGGCGACGATCTGCGCGACCCGGTCGTTCATCGCGTCGACGTGGCGGAGGGCAAGCGTTCCGGCGAGCTGCTTGGCGGCGTCGAGGTGGTACGGCAGGACGACGCGCTCGAGCTGCGCCACGACCTGTCGCGGCGCGACGGCGTAGCCGAGCCGCAGGCCTGCGAGCCCCCACGTCTTGGAGAACGTGCGGACGACGGCGAGCGGGCGGTGCTCATCGACAAGGTCGAGGCTCGACCACGACGCGAACTGCGCATAGGCCTCGTCGACGACGACGACGCCCGCTGCACCCGACGCTGCGGGCTCGCCCGACACGAGGTCGAGCGCCGTCGCAAGGACGTCGCGGCTCATGACATTGCCGGTGGGGTTGTTGGGCGAGCAGAGGAACGTGACGTCGGGTCGATGCGACCCGAGCACGTCGGCGACCACGGCCGGCGTGAGGTCGAAGTGGTCGTCGCGCTCGCCGCTGACGACGGACGTGCCGGTGACCTCGGCGACGTGCCGGTGCAGGAGGTAGCTCGGCTCGAACGTCGCCGCCGCTCGTCCCTGACCCCCGAACCCCATGAGGATCGACTGCAGCACCTCGTTGGAGCCGTTGGCAGCGAACACGTTGGCAGGGTCGACGCCGTGGTGGCCGGCGATCGCAGCACGCAGCGCCGTCGCGTCGCGATCGGGATAGCGGTTCCACTCGAGACCGCGAATCCCGTCGATCAGCTCGTCGAGCCACACCGGGGGCGGTCCGGACGGCGCCTCGTTCGTGTTGAGCCGCACGGTGACGTCGAGTTGCGGGGAGTGGTAGGCGGCCGGCAACGTCGTCGTGTCGCGACGTTCTCTCACCCGTTCCACCTGGTTGAGGCTACTGCCACCCGACGGCGACGCCCTGGTGGTCGTAGCCTGTGTCCACGATGATCGCCTCCACCGCCGCCGAACTCGCAGCCATCACCGACGCGATCGATCGCAGTCGCCAGCGCATGGCCGACCTGGCGCAGCCCTACGTCGGCTCCGAGCGCGACGATATCGTCACCGCGATCTACGAGGTCGAGCGGACCTTGTTGGCGACGCAGCGCGCCTTGAAACGGGCGTCGCGCGCGGTCGAACGCTGACGGTCGGCAGACCGGCGCCCCGACGCGAAAGCGGCGGCGGCTCCTCGACGTATCGAGAAGCCGCCGCCTCGGGCGTGGCCAGGCGGCGGATCCCAGCGCTGCGCCCTCTCATTGACAGGTGGCGGGGACCTGCAATGTGTCCATGCATTCTAACGCCTCGAACGAGACCAGCCAAGCACCGTCGCGAGACACCGATCACAGCTGCCGGGATGGACAGAAGTCGACGAGGACGCACGCCCCGCAGCGAGGTTTGCGGGCGTCGCAGACCCGCCGACCGTGCAG
>JALZNU010000346.1 GCA_030857495.1 Actinomycetota bacterium
GCGCACGCGCTTCGCCACGCCGACCATCGGTCGCGAGTGGATGCTCGACGAGCTCGGCACCGTGGTGCGCACGGTCGACCCCGACGGCATCGTTCTGGTCGGCGAAGGACAATGGCGGGCGCGCACGAACCGGGCGACACCTGTGTCGGCCGGCGAGCAGGTACGCGTCGTCGGGATCGACGGCGTCACCCTCGAGGTCGAACCCCTCGAAGGCGCCGCAAAGGAACACCGCCGCTAAGGCTGCGTGCGCGGGCTGCTGGTGGCCGTCCAACACGGAAACTTGCGGTGCGGACGCGCCGAGGGAAGCGCCAGCGACGAGGCGCACGCGGCGCGAGGAGAAAGCGAAGCGGACGACGAGCCCGCAGCAACAAGCGGTCACACCCCGTCCCTACGGTCGCACCCATGATCACGAACCACCTGTTCCGCACCACCGGGGCGATCTCAGCCGGCGGGGTCGCGTGGAAGGACGTCGCTGCGTGCCGCGGCGTCAACGGGCGCGACTTCTTCGCGCCCGCCCAGGGCGAGCGCCGTCGCGAACGGCGCGAGCGCGAGGCGAGGGCGAAGGACGTCTGCCGCGGATGTGCGGTGCGCGGCGAGTGCCTCGAGGCGGCCATCGCCAACGACGAGCGTTACGGGGTGTGGGGTGGCCTCACCGATGCCGAGCGCGCACGGCGCTACCCGCGAGCGTCATAGCTCGCCCTGCCGTCCCGTCCGGTCGTCCGGACATCTGAGCTGCGCCGAGCGCCTATTGTCCGACGCACACGCTGCGATTCGCCGCGGCCAGATGGGAGACACCATGACCATCCCGACCGAGCCCGTCGGCTCGCTGCCGCGCCCGACGAGCCTGCAGGAGACGTACGCCGCGTACGACAAGGGCGAGGCCAGCCACGACGATCTCGTCGCCCAGCAGGACGAGGCGTGCCGCGACTCGATCGAGCGGATGGAGGCGACCGGCTCGCCGATCGTGTCCGACGGCGAGCAGCGAGCATCGAGCTTCGCCACGTACCCGATCACCGACACGCTCGCTGGCACCGGTCTCGCCGACAACCTCGCCGGCGACGGCCAGTACTTCGCGATCTTCGACGACGGGCACCACCGTCAGCTCCCCCGCCTGACGGGAGGGCCGTTCGCGTACAAGACGTTCGCTGCCGACTACCTCTCGCGCTCGCTGCCGATGGCCACCAAGCCGATGAAGCAGGCCGTCATCGCCCCGTCGATGCTCTGCCTGCTGTACCCGCTGGAAGACGAGATCGACGGGTATCCACGAGACCAGTTCCTCGCCGATCTCTGCGACGAGGCCGAGAAGGACATCCGCAAGGCCTTCGACGCCGGGGCCGTGCGGGTGTCGATCGACTTCACCGAGGGTCGTCTCGCCAACAAGAACGATCCGCGCAACCCGTGGACGGGGCGCAACATGCTGCAGGAGTTCATCGAACTCAACAACCGTGTGATCGACCGGTTCACACCCGAGGAGCGGGTCAACATCGGGATCCACACCTGTCCCGGCGGCGACTGCGACTCCGTGCACAGTGCTGAGGTCGACTACGCCGAGCTGCTGCCGTCGATGTTCCAGATGAACGCCGGCTACTTCCTCATCCAGCTCGCCAGCGAGAACGACAAGGAGCGCGTGTACCAGCTCGTCGGTGAGCACAGCCGCGACGACGCCAACGGCGTGCCGCAGGTGTGCTTCGTCGGTGTCATCGACCCGCTCAACCCCGACGTCGAGTCGGCCGAGCAGGTGCGCGACGCGCTCGTCACCGCCGCCAACTTCATCCCCAAGGAGCGTCTCGGCGCCACCGACGACTGCGGGTTCTCGCCGTTCAGCATCGACGTCAAGCCGAAGCACGGCTCGCCCGACTTCGCCCGCGACGTCGCCTTCGAGAAGATCACGAACCGCGTGAAGGGTGTCGAGATGGCCTCGGAGGCGCTCGGCGTGTAGCCGTCGTAGCCTGCCGCCGATGCCGCTCTCGGTGCCTGTTACGCGACTCGATCCCGACCTCCCACTCCCCAGCTACGCGCACGACGGTGACGCCGGGCTCGACCTGCTCGCCCGCATCGACGCCCGCCTCGCGCCGGGCGGCGGGCGGTGTCTCGTGCCGACCGGCATCGCGATTGCCATCCCGCAGGGGTACGCCGGGTTCGTGCTGCCGCGCAGCGGGCTGGCGCTCGAGCACGGCATCTCGGTGGTCAACGCGCCCGGCCTGATCGACTCCGCCTATCGCGGCGAGGTGAAGGTCGTGCTGATCAACACCGATCCCGAGTCGGGCTACGACGTGTCGCGCGGCGACCGGATCGCACAGCTCGTGATCCAGCCCGTCACGCAGGTCGCCTGGGACGTCGTCGACGATCTCGACGGCGTCGACCGTGGCGGCGGCTTCGGCCACTCCGGGCGCTGAGCGAGCAGCGCCGGAGAACTCGCCGAACTCGTCGGGCCCGCGCAGGTGCGGGTTCCTAGGCTGCCGCGGTGACCGAGCTTCGCAAGCCCACCGCCGACGACTTCGTCGCCCTCACCGCGTTCGACGCCAGGGTGTTCGGGTCGAACGAGTACAGCGAAGCCGACCGGGAGGCCGTGCGCGCCGTGCTCGACCTCGACCGTTACCGCATCGCCGTCGACGACGGCCAGATCGTCGGCGCCGCCGGATCGGACCTCTTCGAGATGACGCTGCCGGGCGGCGTGGTGATCACCATGGCGGGCGTCACGTGGGTTGGCGTGGCTGTGACCCATCGGCGTCAGGG
>JALZNU010000005.1 GCA_030857495.1 Actinomycetota bacterium
CGGCACCCCAGGTGCCGTGATCTTCACTGATGCCCGAGGACGAAGTATCGAGCCCGGCGCGGCACCCACCACGCCAGGCGGCCCACCACCAACACCCACCGGAACCTGGCAACACCCCCTCGGTGAACGCCTCGACCACTGGGCCGTCCACTTCAACCCACCCCGACCCACCCACGCCGACACCAACTGAGTCGGCGGCGAGCCTGGCGCTAGCTGAAGAACTCGAACGTCGCCAAAGCGAGGACGTAGACGCCGAGGGCGAGGAGGAGTCCCGAGTAGAAGAGGAACGAGAAGAGCCGGTTGTCGAACTTCAGGTGCATGAAGTAGCTGACGACGATGACGAACTTGACCGCCATCATCACGAGCAGGGCGGGGATGAAGATCGGTCCGACGTCGATGTAGCTGAGCGACACCTCGGCGGCGGTGATGACGGCGAGGATCAGGGCGATGACGATGTACTGACCGTCGGTGGCGCCGTGAGCGTGCCCGTCGTCGGGGTGCTCGACTGGGCGCTGCTCGGCGGCGTCCGTGCCGGTTGCCAGCTCGTCGACGGTGGTGGATTCGCTCATGTCACGCCGGGATCAGGTAGACGAGGGTGAAGATCACGATCCACACGATGTCGACGAAGTGCCAGTAGAGCCCGACCAGCTCGACGACCTCAGCCCTGTCGCCAGGGATGCGGTCACGAGAGATCATGCCGACGACGGCAAGCAACATGACGATGCCCACCGAGACGTGGACGCCGTGGAAGCCGGTGAGGGCGTAGAAGCTCGACGAGAACAAGCTCGTGGTGAAGCCGAGGCCCTCACGGTAGAAGCTGGTGAACTCGTACACCTGGCCGCCGACGAACGTCGCGCCGAGCAGCGCCGTCACGGTGAGCCACAGCTTCGTGTTGCGCACGTCCTTGCGACCGGCCGCCGAGACGGCGAGCACCATGGTGAGCGAGCTCATCAGCAGCACGAAGCTCGACACCGACGTGAACGGGAGGTCGTAGATCTGGTCGGGACCGAGGTTCTCGCTGGCTCGCCCGCGGTAGAGCATGTACGTGCTGATCAGCCCACCGAACAACAGGCACTCCGACCCGAGGAACAGCCACATGCCGAGCTTGTTGTGCGACAGGCCGGTGGTGGTGAGTGGGTGGCCACCGCCGTTCCCACCGTGATCGCCGTGATCGCCGTGAGCCACCTGGGCCTCGAGCGTGGCTGCGTCACTCACTTCGCACCAGCTCCGTCGTCGGCCTGCCGTCGTCGACCGGGGGCGGATCGAAGTCCGAGTCGGGCGCCGTGGCAGGCTCCATCGCCCACCCGAAGATCGCGAACACGGTCAGCAGCGCACCCACGATGGACACGATGTACACGCTGTAGATGATCCCGAGGGCGATGACGGGCAGCGTGGCGGCGAGCACGACGGGCCAGTAACTCGGCGAGGGCATGTGGATGTGGGCGTCGGCATGGGACTGCTCGGCGGCCAGCACCTCCTCGGCGGTCGCCACCGCACGGAGGTCGTGGGAGTCACCCTCGCCGACGTCCTCGTACTTGCGGTGGAAGAACTCGTCGAGGTGGTTGACGGTGGGGATGCGGTCGAAGTTGTGCTCTTTCGGCGGGTTCGTCGTGATCCACTCGAGTGTGCGGGCGTCCCACGGGTCGAGCGGCGCCGGCGCGCCCTTGCGATGCGTGTGGACGATGTTGGTCAGGAAGAAGAGCACGCCGACGGCCAGGACGAGCGCACCGATGGACGACACCAGGTTCCAGAACCCGAGGTTGAAGAACCCCTCGCCCGAGCGCTCCGTCGTCCAGATGTACATCCGTCGCGGCTGTCCCTGCAGGCCGAGGATGTGCATCGGGCCGAACGTCATGTTCATCCCGATGATCATCAGCCAGAAGTTCCAACGTCCCAGTCGTTCGCTGAGGCACTTGCCGAAGACCTTCGGCCACCAGTAGTAGAAGCCGGCGAAGAACCCGAGCACCGAGCCGCCGAACAGCACGTAGTGGAAGTGGGCGACGATGTAGTACGTGTCGGTCTGCTGGGTGTCCGACGGCGCCACCGAGTGGGTGACGCCCGACAGACCGCCGATCGTGAACTGCACGACGAGGCCCATGGCGAAGAGCATCGCGGTGGTGAATCGCAGCTTGCCGCCCCACATCGTCATCGTCCAGTTGATGATCTTGACGCCGGTCGGCACGGCGATCGCCATCGTCGCCGTGGCGAACACGGCGACCGAGACGGGGCCGAGACCCGAGGCGAACATGTGGTGCGCCCAAACACCCCACCCGAGAAAGCCGATGGCGATGCCCGAGAAGACGACGAAGGGGTAGCCGAACAGCGGCTTCTTCGAGAAGACCGGGAGCACCTCGGAGACGATGCCGAACGACGGCAGCACGAGGATGTACACCTCGGGATGGCCGAAGATCCAGAAGAGGTGCTGCCACAACAGCGGGTCGGCGCCGGCCGCCGGAGAAAAGAACGAGGCGTCGAAACTTCGCTGGAACATGAGCAGGAAGAACGCCACCGTGATGACCGGGATGGCGAAGACGAGCAGGAACTGGGTCACGAGCATCATCCACGTGAACACCGGCATGCGCATCAGGCTCATCCCCGGCGCCCGCATGTTGAGGATCGTGACGATCAGGTTGATCGCGCTGGTCAGCGAGGCGATGCCCGCGATCTGGAGGCCGAGCGTCCAGAAGTCGACGCCGTTGGTGGGCGAGAACGGCACGGAGGCGTTGGGCTGGTACATGAACCATCCCCCGTCGGCAGCGCCACCGAGGAACCACGAGAGGTTGAGCACGATGCCGCCGGCGAGGAAGCACCAGAAGCCGAAGGCGTTGATCCGCGGGAAGGCGACGTCACGGGCGCCGATCTGCAACGGCACGAGGTAGTTGGCGAGACCAGTGGCCATCGGCATCGCGAACAGGAAGATCATCGTGGTCGCGTGCATCGTGAACATCTGGTTGTAGACGTCGGCCGACAGGACGGTGCCTTCCGGCCCGGCGAGCTGTGCACGGATGAGCAGCGCCTCGAGGCCGGCCAGCACGAAGAAGAACAGCGCGGCGGTGCTGTACATGATGCCGAGCTTCTTGTGGTCGACGGTGAACACCCATGCTCGCCATCCCGTGGTCTCGACGGGTCGGCGGAACGTGCCGAACGCATCGGAGGGCGTCACGATTGGGGCGGGAGTGGGGGTGGGAGCGACGATGGGTTCGCTGGCGGGGCGCTCGATGATGGCCATCGTGGGCTAGTTCCGTTCCAAGAGGTAGGCGACGAGCTGATCGGCCTGGTCGTCGTTGAGCCCGAGGGCGGGCATGCCGCGTGACTTGCCGTCGGTGGGGCCGAGCTTCGTGCCGTCGGTGTACATCGGCTTCATCGCCGGAGCGTTCTTGATCCACGCCCTGAGGTCGACCTCGTTGAGGCACTCCGGCGTGACGCCCTCGAGATAGCGCTCGCCGAACTCCTCCGGCGTCGCCTCCCACACGCGTTCGCGGCACTCGTCGGTGACCAGGTCGAACATCGCGCCGGCAAACGTGTTGCGCGTCATCAGGTTCGTCAGGTTGGGCGCCGTGCCCGAGTAGACGAACTGCGTGGGCGCGTTGACGCCGCCGTCGTCGAGGCCGTCGACGACGTGGCAGCGGGCGCATTGCGAGATGAACGCCGACTCACCCTCGGCGGCGACCGAGCCCTCCTCGGGTGCGGCGTACGGCTTCAGCTGATTGGCCTTCCACGTCTCGAAGTCTTCGGGATCGAGCGCGACCACCTCCATCCGCATGTTGGCGTGCGACAGGCCGCAGAACTCCGTGCACTGACCGGCGTAGATCCCTGGTTCGTCGGCCTGGGTGCGCAGTGTGTGCACTCGGCCCGGGACCATGTCCTTCTTACCGTTCAACGCCGGGATCCACCAGCTGTGGATGACGTCACGGCTCGTGCCGCTGACCAGCACCTTCGTGCCGGTGGGGATCACCATCTGGCCGCTCGTGACGAACTCTCGATCGATGCCGCCGCAGCCCTCCTGCTCGGGATATTCGACCTCCCACCACCACTGCTGGCCGTAGACGTTGACGGAGCACTCGGTGTCGTCGGTCTCGGCGAGCGCCATCAGCGTGCCGACCGTCGGCACGGCGACGCCCACGAGGATCAGTGCGGGCAGGATCGTGAGCGCAATCTCGAGCGCAGGTTTGCCGTGTAACTGCTTCGGGATGGGCTGCCCTCGGTCGCGATAGCGGATGACGACCCACACGATGGCGAGGAAGACGAGCAGGCCGACGACGCCCGCGACGGCGAACACAGGCCACTGCAGGTTGTGGATGCGGGTGGAGTTCTCGCCTTCTGGCTGCCACGTGTCCTGGGGCGCATCTTCGGCGCAGGCAGTGAGCATGACCGCTGCGAACGCACCGACGGCGAGCATCAACCTGCGGTGGGAGGGCACGCGGGTCACGGTAGCGGGAGCCGTCACGGCACCACCACCTCGATGGCCTGTCCCTCGACGCCTGGGACCGTCAACTCGAATGGCTCGTCGGCGACGGCGGAGCGCTTGTCGATTCTGAACGTGAGGAGCTGCGAGCCGCCCTCCTCGGCGAGTGCGGTGCAGCGCTGATCGGGCGTCGTCTGGCCCTCGATCTCCTCACCCTCCTCGTCGAGCAGCGGCCGCTGGCCCGTGGTCAACGTGAGCCGGCGCGGTTCGTCGCTCTCGTTGTGGAAGATGATGTTGCTCGGGTTGCCCCGCCCGACCACGATGCGCCGGCTGGCGGGCTGGCCGGGCGCCTTCGACGTCAGCTCACCCTCGGCGTCGAGGGTGATGTCGGCCATGACGGCGGCCTTGCCGCCGACCGTCTGTGAGGCGTTCTCGTCGGCGTGGGTCTCGTCGGTCGTGTCGCACTCGGATTCCTCGCCGAGCAAGCCCGTCGTCTCGTGCTCCTCGATGAACCGCTCGCCGTCGAGACCGGCTGCCACGCCGCCGGCGACGAGGCCGAGTGCAGCGAACGCGGTGAGGCCGGCGACGGCGGTGGACCGCATCGACCGCTGCGAGGCGAACAGGAAGCCGCCGGCGAGGATCAGCACTGCGGCGACGACGAACCCCACCGGACCCGCCGTCTTCGACAGGAACAGCATGATCCGGCTGAACGAGAAGACGACCACGCCCCCCACCGCCGCGGCGAGCAGCGGTAACTCGAGCGGCCCGGCGAAGCGGGCCCTCGTGTCGCGGTTGAACGTGCCGTCAGCAGATGCGCTCTGGCTCCATGCGTCGACCATCCACTGCAGCCCCGCGATGAGCAGCAGCCCGATGCCGAGTATCACGAACGCTGACTGCGTCACGAGCCCGAGCACGACGAGTGCGGCACCACCGGCGACGATGAGCGGCCAGACATTGCCCTCGGGCGCGACGTGGGTAGCCACAGCGGTCTGTGCCGCCGCCTCGTCCATCGCCGACACGTTGCCGTCGCGGGTGGCGATGACGATGCCGGCGAGCAACCCGAGGGCGATGGCGGCCGACAGCAGGCCGACGACGCCGAGCGTGCCGTCCTGCGTGACGCCGTAGACGATCGCTGCGACCGCAGCCAGCGTGGTGCCGGCGAGAAGCAGCTTGGAGCCGTTGGTGAGCATCGTCAGGCGCTCCCGATCACTTCGTCACGTACACGATCAGCCAGATCGCAGCGAACGCCGCCGCCACGAAGTACCAGTACAGGGCGTGGGCGGCGACGACGTCGCCGTCGCTGCGGCCACCGAGCACACGGAATGCGGTGACGACCGTGAATGCCAGCCCGACCACCATCAGCACCAGGAAGACCCCGGTGACGGCGTAGAACATCGGCCCGTAGGCCGTGTCTGCAATCGGCAGCCCCATCTGCGAGTAGACGAAGGCCTGGGCGTTGACGACGGCGATTGCGACGAGACCGGTGGATCCGAGCGCGAGGGCGGCGCTCGACCGCTCGCCCCGGCGCGCGGCGTAGACCGCCCACTGTGCGAAGACGACGAGTGCGAGGAAGCTGATCAGCATGATGTTGGACGGCACTTCTGGGATCGTCACGTCGGGAGGCACCCACGTCCCCTCTGCGGCGATGGCACGGTCCCGGATCACGAGCCAGACGGCCAGCATCCCGCCGACGAGCATCGTGCCTGCGACGCACGCGAACGCGGTGCCGACGAGCACCTGGCGGCGCGGCGCAGGGGAAGGGGCGGCTGCGAGGGCTTGCATCAGCGACCTTCCCCGTCCGGCTCGGCCTTCGCGTCGAGCATCGGTTCGGGCGACATCACCGAGCCGGTCTCGGCGAAGTTGTCACGCGGCGCCGGCGACGCGGTGGCCCACTCGAGCGTCTGACCACCCCACGGGTCGTCGTGCGCGTCGTCGCCGCCGCGACCGGTGGCCGTCTTCGCCACGAGTCCGACGAAGGCGAGCACGACGACGGCCATCAGCGCGTGTCCCGCGGTGACAGCGAGGTTCCACAGCACCTTCGGCCCCTCGTAATCGAAGTCGACGGCCCCGGCGGGTTGGTCGGCGAACCCCGCGACGACGTAGGGCAGCGAGGCGAGCACGGTGGCGATCATGCCGAGCGCGCCGAGCCCGAGCACCTGCTTGTCGGGGATCAGGCGGCCCCACCACTTCGGCGCCCAGTAGGCGACGCCGCCCATGCCGGCGAGCACCGTGCCGTAGACGACGTAGACGAGGCATGCCTCCTCGAAGACGGTGCCGCTGAGTCCGAAGATCCCGATGGGGTACACGAGCCCGCCGACCATGCCGGTGACGACCATGCCGGCACCGAGGAACGACATGACGAACGGACCGGAGATCCGGGGCCGCGCCTTCGGGCCGGCCGCAGCGGTCAACCCGCCGGCGCCGAGCACGGTGAGGGCGCCGAGCAGCGGCAACCCGAGGAACAGCCCGAGCGTGACGATGTCGCCGAGCGTCGCGGCGGCATTGTCGGGCGCGCCGGTCGTGCGCCACAGGACCTCGAAGTTGCGGGTCTGCTGCGTGACGGCACCGAGGGCACCCACGCCGACGAGTCCGACGCCGGCGTAGAGCACGCTGCGGAGCTGCAACCGTCGACCGAACGCGACGGCGATCAGTTCGAGCGCGAGGCCGAACACGGTGGTCGCGGCGACGTATGTCATCGGCTGGGTGACCCCGTACCCGAGCCACTGCCCGATGCCGGTGTTGCCACCGAAGGCGAGCCGGCCGTTGCGGTGGTCGACGAACAGGTAGACGACGAGCCCGATCTGCAGGGGCAGCGTGAGTGTGATCGCGATGGCCTGCACGAGCGCCGACCACGAGAACAGCGGGATCCTGCGCAGCGTCATGCCGGGGACTCTCGCCGTCAGCACGGTGGTGGCGACGGACACGCCCGCTGCGAGCAGCCCGATCAGCTGCAGCGCGTAGGCGGCGAGGAAGAGGTCGACCATGTCGGGGTCGCCCCCCGCCGGCCCGCCGTTGTTGGCGAGAGCGATGGCGACGAACACGAGGCCGCTCGCCCAGAACCAGAAGCCGGTGAGTGCCAGCCGCGGGAACGCCAGCGCGCGCGCGCCGACCTGCAGCGGCACGACGGCGATGGCGAGGCCCACCATCAGCGGCAGTGCGAGGGAGTACACGAGTCCGAAGCGGAACGCAGCGAACAGCTGCGGCACGGCGGATGCATCGAAGACCTCGCCGTCGGCAATCCGCTCGATGCCCAGCACGACGGCGACCAGCGCCACAGCGACGCCCACGACGAGCGAGGACACGACGAAGAGCCGTCCGATGCGCTTGTGATCGGTGGTCGTCAGCCAGCCCGACATCGAGTCGAACACACCGGTCGTGTCGTCAGCGACGAGCGCGCGACCGTCGTTGGTCGTCGCGGCGGCGCTGGTGTCGAGGGTGGTCATTCAGATGGTCTCATCGAAGATCGGAACGGCGTAGCAGGGCGTCGGTAACGGCGCCGACACTACCTGCCAGCAGGCAACGGATCGGAAATCACGAGACGCCGTGGCGGACGAACACGTCGACCACGATCGCCCCGAAGAGAAGGGTCACATAGGTGATGCTGTAGGTGAAGACCCGCATGCTCATCGCCGCTGTGGGGCGGCGGACGAGGACCACAGTGAGCGCAACGAAGACGGCGCCGAGCAGGGACGCGACGACCGTGTAGATCCACGACAGCGAGGCCACGGGAGCGAGCACCAAAGTGCCGGCGACGAGCAACACGGTGTAGGCCATCATCTGTTGTGCCGCCTCGCGCAGCGGCACGACGCTCGGCAACATCGGCACGCCGGCGGCGCGATAGTCGTCGCGGTACTTGATCGCCAGCGCCCAGAAGTGCGGCGGCGTCCACAGGAACATGACGGCGAACAGCACGATCGGCTCCCAGCCGAGCGAGTCGCGCACGGCCGCCCAGCCGACGAGCACCGGTACCGCACCGGCCGCCCCACCGATGACGATGTTCTGGCGACTCGTGCGCTTCAACCAGAGCGTGTAGACGCCGACGTAGAAGGCCGTTGCTGCCAGGGCCAACACCGCGGAGAGCAGGTTGGCGCCCCACCACAGCACGGCGAAGGCCGCGGCTTCGAGCGCGAGCGCGAACGCGAGCGCCGACGTGGGCGTCATGGCCCCGGTGACGAGTGGGCGACCTTGCGTACGCTGCATCAGCCGGTCGATGTCGCGGTCGACGACCATGTTGATGGCGTTGGCGCCACCTGCGGCGAGGGTGCCGCCGATGACCGTGACCACCACGAGCGCGGTGGACGGCCAGCCCTGCCGGGCAAGGATCATCGTCGGCACCGTCGTGATGAGCAGCAGCTCGATGATGCGCGGCTTCGTCAGCGCGATGTAGGCGGCGACGGTGGACGATGGTGCGTGGCCGTGCGGAGGGCCGACGACGTCGCTCGCGTCGTGTCGGACGAGCGGCGGGCGCGCTGTTCCATGCGGTGCGAGCCGCGACGGGACGAGCGGGCGGCTGCCGACGGACACGCCTCCATCGTACGGCGACCGATTTCGCTGCACCCAACCTCACGCGACCGGGAACGCGCCGAGCCGGCGGGGATGCGACGAGGGAAGCGCCAGCGACGAGTCGCGCGCGGCGTGAGGAGAAAGCGAAGCGGACGACGAGCCCGCAGGGATCACGGCAGACTGTTGGGCGATGTCGACGTCGACCACCCCCGTGATCGAATCGAACGTCGACGACGAGACGGCCGAGGATCATCCGTGGGTCGTGATCGTGTGGAACGACCCGATCAACCTCATGAGCTACGTCACCCACGTGCTCCAGAAACTCTTCGGCTACGACCTCGAGAAGGCGACGGCGCTGATGCTCGACGTCCATCACAAGGGCAAGGCCGTCGTCTCGTCCGGTGCCCGCGAGCAGGCGGAACTGCACGTGTTCCGGCTCCACGAGCACGGCCTGTGGGCCAGCATGGAACACGACCGATGAGCCCGACGAAGGGCCTGGGCGTGAAGGGCTCGGCGTGAACGGCGCGAGCTCGATGTTCGAGCCACCGGTGCGTCGGGTGGAGGGCGGCATCGAGATCGACCTCCCTGCCGACGAACGCTCCCTTCTCGAGCGATTGCTCGGCGAGCTCGCCGAGATGCTGGCCGCGACAGCCGACGGCGCCGACGGCAGTGCGGTGCTATCGCCCGAACTGGCGCGGCGGCTCAACCCCGACGCCTACTCGGACCCCGAGCGCTCGGCGGAGTACGCCCGGCTGATGTCGGACGAGTTGCTGGCGAGTCGCCTCGGCGCGATCGACACGGTCAGGGCCTCGCTGTCACGCAGCACAGCGCGGCTCGACGAGGCGGGCGCGAACGCGTTCATGCGCTCGATCAACACGATCCGCCTCGTGCTCGGAACGCTGCTCGAGATCACGGACGAGGACGACGAGGATGCCGAGCAGGAGCGCCTCGACGACCGGCCCGAGTATCAGCTCTACACGTGGCTGTCGTGGCTGCTGGAGTGGACCGTCCGGTCGTTGTGAGGCGCCCACAGGGCGGCTGATCGGCCCAGTGGAGTCCGAGGGCGATGCTGCTAACGTCATCTCGCTCTCAGCGAGAAGCGGACCCGGCTCCGCAGGCCCCCATCGTCTAGCGGCCTAGGACACCACCCTTTCAAGGTGGCGGCACGGGTTCGAATCCCGTTGGGGGTGCCATTGATTGCGATCGATCAAGGTCCCGTGGTGAAGTCTGGAGTTCACGCCGGCCTGTCAAGCCGGAGGTCGCGGGTTCAAATCCCGTCGGGACCGCCAACACCCCCCATCTCTCTCACGGTCGAGTAGCTCAGTCGGCAGAGCGTCCGCCTGAAAAGCGGAAGGTCCCCGGATCGACGCCGGGCTCGACCACCGCAGATCCACCTGTCAGGGCCGGTCTCCGTGCTGCGAGTTCGCCCAGGCGAAGCCCGCACTGGGTCAGAGCAAGAGGAGCAGCGTGGCGTAGGCGCCGGTGCCGACGGCGAAGGCGAGGAAGCGGCTCTGACGCTCGCTTGGTAGCTCCTCTTTGATCACGTTGAGCACGACCCCTCCGGCAAGTAGCGCGATCACGAGCCCGGCGACGGCCTCGGAGAATTCAGTGACGAGCCCGACGACCCAGCCAGCCAGGATGGCGAGCGCTAGCAAGGGGCGGCCGTATTGGTCGTAACGGCGGCGGTGATGGTGTCGGAGACCGAGATCGTTGACGAAGAGGTGAAGTCCGAGGGCGACGGTGAACAGTACGAGCGTCGAGGTTGAGTCGTTCTCGGCGCGGCGGACCACGAGGTAGCCGATGATCGCGTTGTACACGCCGAACAGGAGGACGCTCACCCAAAAAGCTCCGGCAGTCGTCGGCTTCTCCTCCACGGGATCGCCTCTGCCCCGTTGTTGGCGGGAAGTGATCGCTGCACGCTCGAGGCCGTAGAAGGTCGTGAGACCGACGAGCGCGGCGACGTAGGCGTGCCGCTCGAACTGCGCGACGAAGCCTGAGGAGCTTTCCTCGACTGCGGCCTGCGCCTCGGCGATCTCCGGAAGGAGATGGACGAAGACGTAGGCGACCGAGATCCCTCCGGCAGCCGAGAGCATCCAGCTTCGGGGTTCGAGCTCGACGAAGGTGAGCAGTGGTGCGACGACGTGGACTGCTGCCAGCAGCACTACGACGACGAGGGCTACAGCGTCGGACGTGTCCATGTCATGATCGCCTCGTGACGGTGCTCGGTCGTTCGACAGCGGGAAGGTCGTCGAGGCGCGCGTCGAGGAGCCGGCGACGCTCCCTCAGCACGGCCCCGCGCTCGGGTCCGACCTCGCCGGCGAGGTCGTCGAGCATCGAACTGATGCGCTGGTGGATCTGGAGGGAGCCGGCGCCCCAATGGCGGATCTCATCGAGGGCCAGGGCAACGTAGTCATCCCAGGTTGGCTGCGGCATGACGGCGCGCACCGTGCCTTCGACACTTTCCGTGAGACACGGCGGAAGCGGGCGGTGCGCGAGGCGTCGGAGAAGGTCGTGTAGATGGTCGAGACACTGCGTCGCTGTCGTGGGATCGTTGACGCCTGGTGACAACGCCCGCTCGGCAATGTCGATCATCTGGCGGAAGCCGAACGCCGGATCCGCACTGAGGTCACGTTCCCTGCCCAGCGAGATCGCCTTCCGGATTTCATCATCGTCGATCGCTCCGACGCCGTTGGAATGGACAGTTACGAGCGGCATGCCAGTTGCGATGAAGTCGCCGACCCGAGGTACCACGAGAACAATCGCCTCAGCGCTCGCGGCGGTGGTGCTGAGCTGCGCAAGGTCAACTGAGGTGACCACGCCGCGGGTCCTGGAATGGATGGTTCCTGTCGTTGGAGCCAGCGACGAAATCGCCGCCGGTGTGGAATCGGCGTCGGACGGATGTACGCGGTCGATGGCACCTACGGTCTCCGTGCTGATCCGGTCGATGATCTCGATCACCCGTATCGACGTGGTGATGTTGTGTATGTACTGCACGAAAAATCCGACCGAAAGAATGACAAACAGGAAGCAGACAGTGACGGCGATCCCTGGGACGAACAAGTCGGTCGCACCGTCCCGGCCACGAACCTCCCGCAACACAATGAGGGCGAACAGGAAGGTTGCGAGGAATACGCCGAGCGTCGCCTGGCTGCGCCAATCGTGGAGGAACGTGCGGAGCACCCGTGGGGAGAACTGGCCGCTCGCCAGCTGCAACACGACGATTGTGATTGAGAACACCAGAGCAGTAAGGGTCATCATCGACGTCGCGATCGACGACAGGATCGCCCTGGCACTGTCCGGGCCACCAGTGAAACCGAGTCGACGGCCGTCGGACACCAATCGGTCATCCAGCTCCAGGAGCCCGAAGGCCATCCCAGACGTCGCGACCAGAATCAGGCTGGGAATGAACCAATAACCCGAAACGAGGCCGGACCACGCGCGTCGAAGCGGTGCAGTCACACGTCAACGTCGCTTCGACGAGCCTTCAAGTCCGGCGTTCCGGTCTGGCCGGCGACCATCGGGCGTCAACTCGACCTCGTTCACCGCCGGTCACCGAGATGCCTCATGGTCCGAGCACTACCCGCACGACCGTTCGTTGACACCAACCCGGTAGTGGACCCCGGCGCTCTTCCGCAGCGCGCCGTCTTCGTGAGATCGTCCGTCTTGACCGCTGAGCATCTCAGCGTCCTGGTCGCACGCGTTGAACCGGGGAGAAAGTGCTTGGCGGGGTGCACGTTCGGCGCGACAGTGACCAGGGGCGCCAACGAGAAGAGGTTTGGATGATCGGTATCAAGCAGGCGATCGCAGCAGTCGCGCTGACTGCTGGGACGACGCTCGGGGGGGCGGTGCTCACCGACGCACCGCCGGTGGCAGCTCATGGAGACGCCTGCACGGCGGTTCCCGATTCGGGGTGGGGATTCAACTTCCACAACTCATGCCACACCCATGACTGGTGCTATGGGGCCAAGCCGTACGGGCGCAGCGAGTGGGGTCGCTACCGCTGCGATCTCGACTTCCTGTACAACATGCGCGCCCAGTGCCGGGCACAGTACGCCTGGTACAACCCGACCCGCGCCTATTGCTACGGCGTCGCCGAGACGTACTACAACGGCGTGCGCGCCGGCGGTTGGTACGCCTTCTGGTACGGCTGACGGCGCACGCCGCGGCCGGTCAGTTTCATCGGAGGACATGATGATCTTCAACGTGACCATCGACGTCGGCGACGATCCTGTCGCCGATGTCGGTGCGACCTCACCAGTCGTCGGTGACGCTACAGCACGCCCTTGCGCCACGGCCCGGTGATGGCGAACGAGATGCCGGGGCTCTGGATGTTGGCGAACATCCAGTTCCCGTTCTTGGGCTCGAAGCATGCACCGGCCCATTCGGAGCCGGTGTAGTCACCAGAGAAGCCGTTCGTTCCCGACAGGACGACGTTGTTCTCGGCGAACTTGAAGATCTCACCGTCGGGGCTGAGCCCGTGGAGATACGCTTTCCCGCTCCCGTCTTCGCACAGCACCAGCCCGCCCCGCGGGCTCACGCACACGTTGTCGGGTGCGTTGAGCACGTCGGCGGAAGGCGACGAGAAGACGCAGGTGAACAGTGACGTGACGGGGTCGTAGGAGAAGACCTGACCCTGACCGGCAGGCCCACCATTGGTCGAGATGGCGTAGACGACCCCGTTGCCGTACCAGGCGCCTTCCCCGCGACTGATGATCGACCCGCCCTTGGCCTGCGCCTGGCTCGACGTGCTCGGAGCACCCGCAGCCGGATCCGGGTTGTCGACGACGACCCACTCGGCCTGCGCCTGCGTGCCGGTCGTCCACGGGACGGTGGTGCGGATCGGCGCACCGTTGCCATCCTTGAGGGCCATGGCCTGGAGTACCCCGCCGGCGGCGAGATCGTCGCAGCTGGTCGGGACGTAGCGGTACAGGACCGAGCTGCCGGCGTCCTCGGTTTCATAGACGATGCCGGTCGCCGGATCCGTCGCAATCGCCTCGTGGCTGAAGCGGCCCATCTGCTTGATCGGGTCCCCCGAGCCGAGGCCGGTGGCAGGCACCTCGAAGACGTAACCGTGGCGCACCGAACTGGGCGTCTCCTGACCGCCGACCAGGTTCGAGACGGTCGTGGTCTCCTCGCAGCTGAGCCAACTCCCGCCCGGATGCGGGCCACCGGCGCAGTTACGGATCGTGCCGCTCAAGCTTCCATAGGACTCCACGAGCACACCACGTTCTGGACAGAACGTCAGGTTTGTGGTGCCGCCACCGAATGCCGGGTCGTAGGTGCTGGTGGCGGGTGCGAAGGGAGCGCCTTCGGTGCGCTCGTGGTTCCGGACGAGGCGTACGACGTCACCATCCCGGAACGCGGCCATGCCGTCGTGGCTGCCCGGCGTTACCTGACCGTCGGTCATCCGCTCGCCGGTCCAACCGAAGCTCGTGTACTCGAAACCGCGTGGCAGCTTCAGCAACTCGAGTCCGGTGGCCCGGTCCTTCACCGGGGACAGCGGGCCGTAGCCGAGTCCCGTGGGTGCGCCGCTCGGCTTCCCGTTGTCGTCCGGGATGGAAGCGGCAGTGCGGGCGGCGAGGGCGCTGAATGGGCTGGCGAAGGCGAGGCCGGCGCCGACGCCGGCAGCTCCCCTGAGGAACGAGCGTCGATGGAGCGGGGCGGGGGTATTGGGCATGGAAGGACTCCTCAAGTCGCGGACGAGTGTCGACAAATGACGCTACGCACCACTGGTGTACCCAGCCTTCCGACGAACTAGCCGGCGGAGGGACGTTCGCCCAACATCACGCAGCCGCGCGGATGACGGAGGGGCCGAGAATCGTGGGGTGGGGGCCACGTTGGGGGCGGTGTTTCCTCCGGAGGATCGCGACGGCCTACTCTGTGGCGCCTACGGCTCGGCGGTGTGATGCCGGGCACATCGGGGAGGGAGGGCCGACATGGCCGCAATCGCGATCGTCGCCGCCGCAGGCGACCTGACGGGCAACTGGTCGGGCACGGTGTGGCTGCTGATCCCGGGCGTCATCATCCTCGCCGTCGTCACCGCACTCGCCGTTGGGCCACTCGGTGAGCCCGAGCGCACCCATCGCCGCGCTCGCGGTGTCAGCCAGTACCTCGAACGCCACGCCGGCGACGCCGCCGCCAAGGAGGACGACTCATGACCCTACGATCGAACACCCGCCGGGCGAGCTCGCCGACACGCCGTCGTCGCATCGGACGCGCGCTGGTGCCGCTGCTCTTGCCGATGGCACTGATCGCTGCGGCCTGCGGCCAGAAGGACGGCGTCGCCGGCACTGCCGAGGACGGCGGATCCGGCGCATCGCCCAGCGCGCCCGCCGGGAGCCAAGCGCCTGCGGCGACCGCGCCGGGCGGGACCGGCGGAACCGGGGCGACAACCGCCCCGGGCGAGACCACCGCCCCCGGCGAGACCACGGTGCCGGGCCAGACGACGCCGCCAGGAGAGACCACGGTGGCGCCGACTCAGCCCCCTGCTGCTGCGGTGTACGAGCCCGGCGACAACGACGCCGATGGCGTGACCGACGACAAGATCGTCATCGGGATCCACGCGCCGGTGACTGGCGCGTCGCCGATCCCGCAGGAGAGCTTCGACATCGGCAAGGACATCTACTGGCAGTTCGTCAACGAGAACGCGCCCGACCGGCTCTTCGGCCGCGAGGTGGAGGTCGTGTTCCGCGATGACGAGTTCGATCCCCAGCGCGCCGTGCAGGTGTGCCGCGAGATGGTCGAAGAGGAGGGCGCCTTCCTCCTCGTCGGCGGTGGTGGCGCCGACCAGATCACGGCGTGTGCGCAGTACGCCTCTGAGAACGGCATCCCGTACCTCTCGGCCGGCGTGAACGAGGAAGGGCTCTCCGACCTGGAGACCTACTTCGCCACCTCCCTCACCTACTCGCAGCAAGCGCCGCTGATCGTCGCGCAGCTGAAAGAGGAGGGCTTCGACCAGGCCGCGCTCGTGGTCAGCGACACCCCCTCGTTCGAGGACTTCAACGAGTCGGTGAAGACGGCTGCCGAAGAAAGCGGACTCGAGCTGATCTTCGAGACCCGCATCAACAAGAACGCGGATCCAACCGAGTCGGCGACGGTCGCACAGCAGCTCAAGAACTCCGGTGCGGAGGCCGTGATCCTGCTCGCGTCACCCGTCGTGTACGTGCTCGGCCTCGCTCCCGGTGCCGCCAACCAGAGCTACGACCCGCGATGGATCGGACCAGGCGTGACGAGCGGCCTCAACATCGTGACCTCGATCGGCTGCCCGAACGTCGGCAACGGCGAGTTCTTCTCGCCGACACCCGGCTTGGATCTGATCACGGACCTCGATCCCGATTTCGAGCGGGCGTACAAGAAGTTCGGCGGAGGAGAGCCCGCCGACGACATCGGACTCCTGCTGTGGGCGATCAACAAGGCGATCTCGATCATGTTCGAGCAGACCGGACAGGAACTCGGCCGGGCAGCGTTCATGAACACGCTCGTCAACACGGCGTCGTTCGACAACGGGATCTACGCGCCGCTGGCGTTCACACCCGATGACCACTTCGGCGGAACCGGAGCCCACCTGCTCGAGGCCGACTGCGAGCAGAAGTTGTACGTCACGGCCGCCGACTTCGTCCCGGCGGAATAGGTGATGGCGACATCGTGAACGAGGCGCTGCGCGCTCGACTCGGGTGGATCGTCGGTGCCGTGCTCGCCGTCGGGCTGGCGGTTCTGCTCATCGTCACCGGTGAGGAGAACGCGCTCGTCATCGGCGTGACGCAGGGTTCTGCCTACGGCATGGTCGCCCTCGGACTCGTGCTCGTCTACAAGTCGAGTGGAGTCTTCAACTTCGCTCAGGGCGAGTTCGGCACGGTGGCGTTGTTCGTCTTGTACCTCCTCGACTTCGAGACGAACTATTGGCTCGCAATGGCGGGTGCACTCGCCGTCGCCGCAGTGATGGGGTTCCTCACCGAGCGGATCGTCATCCGCCCGCTGTTCGAGGCGCCACGGGTGATCCTGCTGGTCGCCACTGCGGGCGTGGCGCTACTGGCCATCGGCGTGCAGATCTGGTTCGGCGACGCGCAGGGCAAGCCGATCGACAAGGCGTTCGATCGGGTCGATCGGATCACCGTGCTCGGCGTGCAGGTGACCGATCAGCAGCTGGCGCTGATCGTCGTGCTCGTGGCACTCGCCGCGCTGCTCGCGTTGTTCTTCACGAAGTCGAACCTCGGTCTCGCGATCATCGGCGCCAGCCAGGAGCCGACCGCCACCGAGCTCGTCGGCATCAGCGTGAAGCGCCTCTCGAGCTTCATCTGGGTGATCGCCGCCGTGCTCGGCGGACTGGCCGCGGTCATCGCCGTGCCCAACCTCGGCAGCTTCGGACCGGGCATCATGACCTCGCAGTTCCTCATCCCCGCGTTCACGGCTGCGGTGCTCGGGGGCATGACGAGCCTCCCCGGCGCGTTCGTCGGAGGGGTCCTCATCGGCATCGTGCAGTCCGTCGCCACCAGCGCCCCGTTGTTCCAGGACATCCCCGGCACGAAGAGCACGCTCGTCGTCTTCGTCGTGCTGCTCTTCGTCCTGCTGATCCGCCCGCAGGGCCTTCTCGGGAAGCCTGCCCGATGACCGCCGTCGCATCCAGCGCCACCGACAGCGGGCGCACGCGCGGTACACGGTTCCAGCCATCGGCGCTCGGCTGGTTGCCGCGACTCGCCGTCTGGGCATTGATCGGCTACGTCGTCCTGTACCTGCCCCTCGGCCGCCCGCCCACAGACGTGCAGCGCTTCACCGAGGGCGTGGCCTACGCGATCATCGCCCTGTCGCTCAACGTCATGCTCGGCTACGTCGGCCAGATCTCACTCGGACACCAGGCGTTCGTCGGCGTCGGCGCTTTCACCTCGGCCTACATCGTGACCGAGCAGGGACAGTCCTTCTGGCTCGGCGTGCTCGTGGCCGCAGCCGTCGGCGGCTTCCAGGCTCTCGTGCTCGGCGGTGTGTCATTGCGCATCCGTGGCCTCTACTTCGCGCTGATCACGCTGTCCTACGGCCTCGTCGCCGAGCAGAACATCTTCCAGATCCAAGAGCTCACCGGCGGTGGTGCCGGCCAAGCAGCGCCGAAGCCCGAATGGTTCGACACCGAGTGGCGCTACTACTACTTGGCACTCGGATTCCTCGCCGTCGTGCTCTACATCGACTGGCGAATGATGCGCTCCAAGTCGGGCCGCGCCCTGCTCGCCGTTCGCGAGAACCCGCGGGTGGCGTCCACGTTCGGCATCAACGTCCGAGCCGCGACGCTGTTCGCCTTCGTCGTCTCCGGCGTGTTCGCCGGCATCGCCGGCGCGATCAAGGCGCACAGCGATACGCAGGTCTCCGTCGACGTATGGAACTTCAACCTCGCCCTCGTGTTCGTGATCATGACCGTCGTCGGCGGGTTGCGGAGCCGTTGGGGGCTCGTGATCGGCGGCGGGTTCTTCGCGCTGCTGCCGTACTTCATCGAGAAGATTCCCGGGCTGGAGGGCGTGCTCGCCGACATCCCCCTCGTTCCGCGGGTCCTGACACCAGAGATCGCGCCGTTCGTCATCGGGCCGCTGCTGCTCCTCGTGAACCTGATCCAGTTCCCTGGCGGCATCGGTCAGCAACTCCGCCCCCTGACGCGCTGGCTCTCGGGACACCGATTCGACATCCATGACAAGGGTCCGAAGGAGGTGCAGATCACCGATGTCCGTGCTTGAGGCCAACCACCTCTCGATCCGGTTCGGCGGTGTGCAGGCGAACCGAGACGTGAGCGTCGCCGTCGGCGAGTACGAGATCGTCGGCATCATCGGACCCAACGGCGCCGGCAAGACCACGCTGTTCAACCTGATCACGGGCTTCTTCCCCCCCGACGCCGGAACGATCGTCTACAAGGGCCGTGACATCACGGGGATGGCCGTCAACCAGCGCGCCGCGCTCGGACTCGGACGAACCTTCCAGAACGTCGGCCTCGTCAAGGGCGCAACCGTGCGCGAGAACCTCGTGACGGCGCAACACCTCCAGGCCGAGTACAGCACGATCGGGGGCTTGCTCGGCAGTGGGCCGGCGCGCGCCGTCGAACGCAGGCTGCGCGAGCGCGCCGATTCGTTGGCCGACGTGCTCGGCCTCGGCGAGCTGCTCGACACGCAGGTCTCGGGACTCCCCTACGGCACGTTGAAGCGCGTCGAGATCGCCACGGTGCTCGCCACCGATCCCGACGTGCTGCTGCTCGACGAGCCGTCGTCGGGCATGGGACCCGAAGAATCCCACCAGCTGGGCGACACGCTGCTCGACCTGCGTCGCTCGTTCGGGCTGTCGATCGTGATGATCGAGCACCACGTGCCCCTCGTCGTCCGCGTGTGCGACTACGTCTACTGCCTCGACTTCGGCCAGATGCTCGCCGAGGGCCTTCCGCACGACGTTCGCAACCACCCCCAGGTCGTCGCCGCGTACCTCGGCGAGGACCCCGACGACGAGGCCGCGCCAGTCGACAGCATGGCGGAGGGGAACTGATGGCTAGCTGCAACGTTCCCCGGCCACGGAGGCCGTCGGATGCTGCTCCTGCGCTGGCGCTCCGTCGCTCGCACGTGCGGAGGGCGATCTGATGGCTTTGTTGGAGATCGACGAGCTGCGTGTCGGGTACGGCTTCCCCGTGCTGATGGGCATCAGTCTCCAGGTCGAGGAGGGCGAGACGGCCGTGCTGTTCGGGCTGAACGGCGCCGGCAAGACCACAACCGTCAACACCATCGCCGGCATGCTGAAGCCCGACGCCGGCAGCATCACGTACGACGGCGCCGAGATCGGCGGGAAATCGCCGACGAAGCTGGTCAGCCAGGGCATTGCGCTCGTCCCGGAAGGGCGTCGCGTGTTCCACGAGCTGAGCGTCGCCAACAACCTCCGACTCGGCGCCTGGTCGCAGCGGCGAAGCGGTGCGGCCCAGATCGACGAGCGGCGCGAGCTTGTCTACG
>JALZNU010000347.1 GCA_030857495.1 Actinomycetota bacterium
TTCACTCACGCTCATCCACCGCTCCGCAGTGGGGGCTGCGCCCCCACACCCCAACGCCGTCGGGCTCCCTGGCGGTCGCGCCGCCGGTCGGCGGATTCGCTCACGCTCATCCACCGAGGGGTTTGGTGATGTCGAGGTAGAGGCCGGACATGAAGAGCAGCAGCAACACCATCATCACGGCCATCGCGAACGGCATCATCTTCGACACGTCGGCGAAGTAGCGCCCCCCGCGCCGAGATCGGACGCGTTCGTAGGTGGCGATCGCCGCATGGCCGCCGTCGAGGGGCAGCAGTGGGAACATGTTGAACACGCCGACGAACACGTTGAGCACGGCGAGCAGGTACACCACGCCGATGAAACCCTGCGAATCGCCGACGAGGCCGCTGACCTGCGTGACCCCGACGAGTGTGGTCGGCCGGGTCGTCACGTCCTCGTTGTCACCGAACACGTGCGACACGATGTTGACAGGGTTGAGCACGGTGAACACGCCCTTCGTCGACTGCCACGTGGTCGGACCGAGCTCGGTGATGCTCAGCTGCGCAGCCTTCGCCGTAGACACCTCGCGGAACTCGGCGCCTGGGCCGCTGCCGACGCCCAGCATCGCCATCCCGAAGAACTCTGATTCACGGTCGCTGTTGCGCCCCAGCGCCACGTCGAGCGACTGCTCGACGCCGTCGCGGCGGTAGTCGACGGTGATGCGGTCGCCGGGCGAGTAGCTGCGCACCAGCTCGCCGAGCTCCTCGTCGTCGATGATCGGCTCGCCGTCGAGGGCGACGATCACGTCGTTCGGCTCGAGTCCGGCCCGATCGGCAGCGCCCCGTTCCTCGATCGCAGCGATGCGTGCGCCGTCGATCTCGCGCAGCTCTCCACGATTGGCGAAGACACCGAACAGCAGCACGATCGCGATGATGATGTGCATGATCGAGCCAGCGGTGATGACGAGCATGCGCCGCGGGTAGGTCTGCTGGCGGTAGGTCCTCGTCTCGTCGGCGGGCGGCACCTCGTCCATGTTGCTCATCCCGATGATCCGCACGTACGCCGCGACGGGGATAGCGCGCAGCCCGTACTCGGTCTCGCCGCGGTGGAAGCTCCAGATGCGCGGACCGATGCCGATGAAGAACTGCGTCGCCTTCATCCCCGTCAACCGGGCCGTGATGAAGTGCCCGGCCTCGTGCAGGAACACCGACAGGAGGATGCCGATCGCGAACACGAGCATCCACGGGTTCACGAACCCGAGCCAGGCGAAGAGACCGACGACGGACACGAGACCGACGATCGTCATCGCCGGCGACGTCTCGGGCTGCTGCTCTTCCTCGGGCGCCTCGGCCGCGACGGAACCGCCTCCGCCAATCTCGTTTCGAAGTTGATCGAGTCGATTCACGCTGTCCTCATCATGTCCTGGATGTGCGCTCCAGCGTCGTCACCGTGTCGCCGGCGAGACGTCGCGCGGTCCGGTCGGCGTCGATGATGTCGTCGAGCGTCGAAGCGGCCCCTGCATCATGCCGTGAGATCACGGCATCGCACACGTCGGCGATCGTCCTCCACTCGATGCGCCGATCGAGGAAGGCGTCGACGGCGACCTCGTTGGCAGCGCTGAGCCACGCCGGTGCCGTGCCGCCTATGCGTCCCGCCTCGTAGCAGAGCGCAAGGCAGCGGAACGTCGTCACGTCGGGCACGTCGAAGTCGAGCGATCCGAGCGTCGACCAGTCGATCCGGCCGAACGGCACCGCACCGCGACCCGGGTAGGCGAGCGCGTATTCGATGGGAAGGCGCATGTCGGGCATTCCCAGCTGGGCGATGGTCGAACCGTCGGTGTACTCCACCATCGAGTGCACGACCGACTGCGGGTGCACCACGACATCGATCTGGTCGAAGTCGAGACCGAACAGCTCGTGCGCCTCGATCACCTCGAGGCCCTTGTTCATCAGCGTACTGGAGTCGATGGTGATCTTCGGACCCATCGACCACGTCGGATGGGCGAGCGCTTCGTCGACGGTGACGTCGGCGAGATCGTCGAGCGTGCGGCCGCGGAACGGTCCACCGCTCGCCGTCACGAGCAACCGAGCCACCTCGTGGCTCCCCGCCCCGGCCCGGAGGCACTGGTGGATCGCGCAGTGCTCGCTGTCGACGGGCACGAGCTCGGCGCCGGGTGTCGAACGCAGCGGCGCGACGACGGGACCGGCGGCGATCAGGCTCTCTTTGTTGGCGAGCGCCAGCCGCTTTCCCGCGCGCAACGTTGCCACGGTCACTGCGAGGCCGGCAAAGCCGACGATGCCGTTGACGACGACGTCGGCAGCCTCCGCGAGCGCGCTCGCGTCGTCGCTGACATCGATGCCGGGAAGCTCGCTCGCCACCTGGCGGCGGGCTGTCTCGTCGGCGACGACGACGAGCTGCGGGTTCAGCGCACGAGCCTGTGCGACGACCGTGTCGGCGGCGGTGGAAACACTGAGCGCCGTCACCTCGTAGCGCCCTGGATCGGCGGTGATGACCTCGATCGTCTGCGTGCCCACCGAGCCCGACGAGCCGGCGATGGCAACGGTGGTGCGGCTCACCGTCGAGCCGGCTTCGTGTCCGCGGCCGTCAGCGTGACGCCCACGGCTCGAGCACCACCATGAGGTAGTACACCGCGGGCAGCACGAACAAGAAGGAGTCGAAGCGGTCGAGGATCCCGCCGTGGCCACGGACCACAGCGCCGAAGTCCTTCACGTCGAGGTTGC
>JALZNU010000348.1 GCA_030857495.1 Actinomycetota bacterium
CGCGCACAGCGCAGGATCGTGCTGCACGGCGAGATCCCCAACCCGATCCACCCTCAGCCCGGCTGCCGGGTCCAGACCAGGTGCCCGCTCGCACAGGATCGCTGCCGGCACGAGGCCCCGCCACTCGAGAAAACGCCTCCGGTCACTGGGCGGCGTGCTTTTCCGGTAGGACAAGAACCGAGATGACCGACCAGGAGACGGCGACCGATGTCGCCCCGGCACCGTCCGAGCCTCGTGCGCTGACCCCGATCATCGTCGTCGGCGTGCTCGCCGGCTTCCTCGCCGGCCTGTTCGGGGTCGGCGGCGGGATCCTGATCGTGCCAGGTCTCGTGCTCGCCGCCGGGATGACCCAGCGCCTCGCGCACGGCACATCGCTCACCGCGGTCGTGCCGATCTCGATCGCCTCGCTCGTCACGTACTCCACGCACGACAACGTCGACTGGCCCGTCTCACTGTGGCTAGCCATCGGCGCCGTGGCGGGGGCGGTGATCGGCACGAGGCTGCTGCACGTCCTCCCCCACCGCACGCTCGGCATCTGCTTCGTGGTCGTGCTGATCGTGTCCGCCGCCCGACTGTTCATCGAGGTCGACGCCGACGGACGCGACGAGCTGGCCGTCGGGATGGTGTTCGCGCTGCTCGGCCTCGGTCTCGCCGCCGGGATCCTCGCTGGGCTGCTCGGCGTGGGCGGCGGGATCATCATGGTGCCGGCGATGATCATCCTGTTCGGTATCCCGCCTGCGGTGGCCAAGGGCACCTCGGCGGCGGTGATCATCCCGGCGGCGGTGATGGGCACACTCCGCAACCGCAAGACAGGCAACACCGACATGCGGTCGGCGTCGATCATCGGCGTCGCCGGCATCGTCACCGCCGCGCTCGGCGGCATCCTCGCCGACAGGATGGCTGACGACCTCTCGAACGTGCTTTTCGCCATGCTCCTCGTTCTCGTGTCGGTGCGAATGTCGTGGCAACTGTGGCGCGAGCGGGACGCCGACACGGCGTGATGGTGCGCAGCGAGCGCACTGCCGGCCGAGCGACCGCCACGGAGCCGGACGGCGATGGGGTTCGGGGGCGCAGCCCCCGGTGGTGACGTGACGGTCGGCCAGTACGTCATCGCGCTCGTCGCCGTCGGCATCGGCGCGCTCGCGCAGGGTTCGGTCGGCTTCGGGTTCGGGATGCTCGCGGCGCCGATCCTCGCGATCGTCGACGAGCGGCTGATCCCTGGCACCGTGCTCGTGCTCGGCTTGACGACGGCGATCTTCGTTGCCTGGCAAGAGCGAGGCGAGCTCGACTGGGTCGGCATCCGGTGGGCGCTCGTCGGCCGGGTGCTCGGCACCGGCGCCGGCGTGTACGTCGTGACCCTCCTCGATCAGGACCAGCTGGCGATCGCGCTCGGCGTGTTCATCCTCGTCGCAGTCGCGATGAGCGTCGCCGGGTGGCACGTGGAGCCGACGTCGGCGGCGCTCGTCGGGGCCGGGACCCTGTCGGGGATGATGGGCACGATCACGTCGATCGGCGGCCCCCCGATGGCGCTCGTCTACCAGCGCGAGCAGGCGAGCAAGCTGCGCTCGACGCTCGCCGGTTTCTTCCTGTTCGGCGCCTCGTTCGCACTGCTCACGCTCGCCGTCACGGGCGAGCTGAGCGGACGGCAGGTGCGCGATGGGATCGTGCTGCTCCCGGGTCTCGTCGTCGGATTGCTCGCCAGTCGCCGGCTCGGGAAGTACCTCGACCACGGCTGGACCCGTCCCGCCGTGCTGGCGATGTCGACGGCGGCGGCGGCGGTACTCGTGATCGGCGCCGTCGCCTGACGCCGATCGCCGCCCCGGCTCCGGACTCGGGACAGGCGACGTCGGATGTTCAATCAGTACCGTCTGCGTATGCATGACCTCGAGATCCTCCTCGACGATCGACCGGACGCGCTCGCCGAGATGGGAGATGCGCTCGGCGCAGCCGGTGTGAGCATCGAAGGCGGGGGCATGTTCGTCATCGCCGGTCGATCGGTCACCCACTTCTTGTTCGACGACGGCGACGCGGCGCGCGAAGCGCTCGAATCGGTCGGCATCACGGTGGAGGCTGCCGCGAGGCGCACGTACAACGTCTCGACCAGGCCCGTCCCGGCCAGCTCGGCGCCTTCACCCGGCGGATGGCAGACGCAGGCGCCAAGATCGAGGTGCTGTACAGCGACCACGACAATCAGCTCGTGGTGGTCGTCGACGACCCGTCAACCGGTGCTGCTGTGTCGGAAGCCTGGACAGAAGAAGGGCGCGGGCGCATCGGCGGGTGAGGTCGTCACTCGCCTCACGTGGGCACGAAACGCCAGGCGTCGACGTCGGCCACCACTCGTCCGCCCGGGCGGGTCGGGAAGTGGTGCGATGGACAGGGCGCCGCTGGACGCAGCCTCGTCGAGCATCCGGCGCCGGGTGGATCTCGCCTCGTCGGGGTCGGCGTCGCCGATCCCTTCCACTCGGTCTCCGCGCCCTGCACAGGGTGTGGACGATGTCGCCGCTGATCAGCCCGCGCTGCGGAAGCCCGGACACCGACGCGCCTAGAGCGCTCAACAGCCGAGCGAGGGCGGCGTCACCGGGCGGTCCGCCGACACGAACGCCACCAGCTCACCTGCATCGACGGCGTACGAGGTCGAGTCCTGACCCGTCGACACGGCGAAGACCATGCCGCGCACCGCCCCGTCGGCACCGACGACGGCGGCGCCGCTGTCGCCG
>JALZNU010000349.1 GCA_030857495.1 Actinomycetota bacterium
GCCATGCCGAGCGTGCGGCACGACTTGCAGTGCTGCGAGTAGACGAACTGGCTCCCGACGAGCCAACCGGCGCGGGTCTGGCCGAGCTCCATCAGCTCTGGCGACAGCGTGCGCGCCGGGCTGCGATAGAGCGCGAACCCGCCGACGGCATGCTCGAACACGTCGGGAACGGCCGCGAACACCGTCCACCAGTCACCCGGCGTCCCGGTCGGTGTTCCGGGTTCGGCGACGGGGTCGCGGTCGCCGAACATCATGTCGTAGAGCGCCGACACGACCGGCGACGTCACCTCGTCGCGAGGCACCTGACGCAGTCGCGGCACGTCAGTGGGCGCCTGCGGTGGGAGCGGCGACCTGTGCTGCCACGACAGAGGTAGGAGCGTGACGCACATCGTCGGGCGTGAACGGCCTCGTCCATGCGGCGAGCTCGAGGAGGATCCCGTCGGGGTCGAAGAAGTACACGGAACGCACGAACACGTCGTCGCTCAGCTCTTTCGCCAGCCCGTACTCGCTGTCGTCGTGGTTCCACAGCTCGGTGCACTCGACGCCGTGCCCGACGAGCTGGTTGCGCAGCGCCTCGATCCGTTCGGGCGGCACGGAGATGGCGACATGGTTCATCGATCCGACCGCGGTGGCGAGGTCGCCGCGATCGGGCAGCGACGCCGCCGAGGCGATGCCGGGTGCTCGCGCCGGCGCATCGGGGAACCAGAAGAACGCAAGACAGTCGCCACCGCCGCAGTCGAAGAAGAAGTGTTGTCCCATCCCTGCGGGCATCTCGATGGTCTTGACGAGGGGCATGCCGAGCACGCCCTCGTAGAACTCGACGGTGCGGGCCATGTCGGCGCAGACGAGAGCGAGATGATTGATGCCCCCGTAACTCGGATCCTGCAATGCCATCAGCTCCCCTTCCAAGCTCCACCCACGCTACGCGATCGCTGCATTACCGTCATCCGAATCCGACCGCACGCGCCGACGAGCTCGATCGCTTGTGTCGCGTGGTGGTACGCGGACGCCGACGAACCGGCATCGCGATCGTTCGTGGCGGCCCTCGGATCGGGAAGTCGTGGCTACGCGCAGACGCGCAGTGGGTCACCTCTCGTCGATGACCTGCCTGGTGTTCGGGACGCGGCCTGCTCGCCGATTCGCCGGACATCGACGACACCTTGACGCTCGGCCACCACCACGGGCTCGCCTCGGACCGCTACCAGCAGGCTCGGGCGGACCTCTGCTGGGCCAGCATGGCCGCTGCCGAGCTGACGGCGTGCGGACAACGGCGACGCCAGGCGTGGGCGGCCGTCGACGAGCTGACGCCTCGCGAACTCGAGGTCGCCGCCGCACTCGACCGCCCGAATCAGTCGTCGGCGTTGGCGAGCACCCGAGTCATCGCTCGTTCCAACTCGGCGTCGTCGACGTCGGCGCCGAGCATGATGTCGCCGAGCACCCACAGCACGAACGCCGTGTCTCCCGATCTCACGGCGAGCACAGGACCCGAGTGGAACGCCTCGTCGCCGGGGGCGTCGACCGTCGAATCCGTGCCGAACATCTCCATCGTCTCCTCGAACCGCTGATCAACCGACGCGAAGGCCTCGTCACCCAGTCCCGAGATCTCGGCATCGACGCCGAACTGCTGCCGGGAGTTCTCATAGTTCTCCTCGGCTGCGTTGCTCGTCACACGAAGCACGATCTGGCCACGGGAGTCGGGGTCGGCGGCGGGGCCACCGTGCACTCGGCGCCGAACGCATCGGTCGCCTCTTCGGGCGGTCCGGCCGGCTCACCGAGCAGCCCGTCGAGGTCGACGTCACGCAGCGCGGCGCACGTGCTGACCGGAGATGCAGGTGCGCTCGTTGCGACCGTCGGCTCGGGGATGGATCCAGGTGAGGGGCTCGCGGCCGTCGACGTCGAATCGGCCATCGTCGAGGCTGCGGCGGTGTCGGCCGGGGCGGTGTCGGCGGTGCCGCCGTCGGACGTCGCCGCCACGGATGATGTGCCTCCCTGCCCGGACGGATCGTCCGATCCGCATCCGGCCGCGCCGAGCACCATGGCGAACACGGTCGCCGACCACCTACTCATCCTCATTCGACGCCCTCTCTCGTGCACGCGTCGACGACGATGACACGCCTTGGTCGAAACGCGACGTGTGCGTGGCACTCGCCCCATGCCGGCGAGCCTACTGACGGGGTGTCACCGGCTCTGACCCGTGCCCGGACGCGACGAAGGAGGGCCGCCAGCGGCGGGCCCTCCTTCGATCACTCCCCCCGGAGCTAGTTGTTCTGGATTTTGATCTCGATGTCGACGCCGGCGGGCAGCTCGATGCGCTGCAGGCTGTCGATCGTCTTTGCGTTGGGGTTCAAGATGTCGATGAGCCGCTTGTGGATCCGCATCTCGAAGTGCTCTCGCGAGTCCTTGTCGACGTGCGGGCCGCGGATGACCGTGTACCGGTGCTTGTCGGTCGGCAGCGGGATGGGCCCACGAACCGTGGCGTCGGTACGGGTCACCGTCTCGACGATCTTACGCGTCGACTGATCGATGATCTCGTGGTCGAACGCCTTGAGACGGATGCGGATGTTCTGTGCCATGGGGTCAGCCCGTCACTTGATGATCTTGGTGACGCGGCCGGCGCCGACGGTGCGTCCGCCTTCGCGGATCGCGAAGCGGAGTCCTTCGTCCATCGCGATCGGCTTACCCAACTCGACGGTCATCGTCACGTTGTCACCGGG
>JALZNU010000350.1:0-2210 GCA_030857495.1 Actinomycetota bacterium
CGCCAGCGGGTCGACTGCGGGGTAGATGCCGAGTGCCGCGACCTGGCGGGACAGCTCGGTCGTCGCGTCGAGGTGCGTGAACGTCGTGAACGGGGCGGGGTCTGTGTAGTCGTCGGCGGGCACGTATACGGCCTGCAGCGACGTGATCGAACGGCCGCGAGTCGACGTGATGCGCTCTTGCAGCTGGCCCATCTCGTCGGCGAGCGTCGGCTGGTAACCCACCGCCGACGGCATACGGCCGAGCAGCGTGGACACCTCCGAGCCTGCCTGCACGAACCGGAAGATGTTGTCGACGAACAACAGCACGTCCTGGTTCTGCACGTCGCGGAAGTACTCCGCCATCGTCAGCGCCGACAGCGCGACGCGCAGGCGCACGCCCGGCGGCTCGTCCATCTGGCCGAACACGAGGGCGGCCTTCTCGAACACGCCCGACTCCATCATCTCGAGGCGCAGGCTGGTGCCCTCACGGGTGCGCTCGCCGACCCCGGCGAACACGGACACACCGCCGTGCTGCGAGGCGACGCGGTTGATCATCTCGGTGATGAGCACCGTCTTGCCGACCCCGGCACCACCGAACAGCCCGATCTTCCCGCCGGCCACGTATGGGGTGAGCAGGTCGATCACCTTGATGCCCGTCTCGAACATGCGCGCCGACGGCTCGAGCGCATCGAAGTCCGGTGCCGGACGGTGGATCTCCCACCGCTCCAAGGCGTCGAGGTCTCCCTCGTATGTGTCGAGCGGATCGCCCCACACGTTCCAGACGTGCCCGAGCACCTCGTCGCCCACCGGAACGGTGATCCCGCGGCCCGTGTTGCGCACCGCCGTGCCGCGGCGCAGTCCGTCAGTCGGCTTCATGCAGATCGCACGGATGCGGCCCTCGCCGAGCTGCTGCGCGACCTCGGCTAGTACTCGGATCTCCTCGCCGTCGACCTCCATCGTGAACTCGAGTGCGCTGTTGATCTCGGGCAGCGAACCACGCGGGAACTCGACGTCGATGACCGGGCCGGCGATGCCGACGACGCGTCCATCTGCCTTCTTGGCCTCGGTACTGGTGCTGTTCTCGGTCATCGTCATCGCGAGTCGTCTCCTTCGGGTGTCAATCAGATCGTGTCGCCGGTCGCGGTGAGCTCCGGGACGAGTGCTTCGCGGGTGGGTGCCGACGATGCGGTCGGCTTGTTGCCAGACCCGAGCGCCTCGGCGCCGCCGACGATCTCCATGATCTCGGTGGTGATGGCGTCCTGGCGGGCCCGGTTCATGATCCGGCTGAGGGTCTTGATCAGCTCGTCGGCGTTGTCGGTCGCCGCCTTCATCGCTCGCTGGCGGAAGGCGTGCTCGGACGCCGCGGCGTTGAGGAGCGCAGCGTAGATGCGCGCCTCGACGTAGCGCGGCAGGAGGTCGTCGAGGATCGTCGTCGGATCGGGCTCGAACTCGTAGTCGCCGGTGGCGTCATTCGCCTGCGGCTTCGCCGCCCCGGCAGGGGCCCCATCCCCTGCCTCCTCCTGAGCACGGGGCCCCACCCTGCTGCCAGGCCGTCCATCTCCACCAGCCACGGTCTCGAGTGTGAGCGGCACGAGCGGACGCAGCACGACCTCTTGGTTTCCGGCGCTGATGAACCGGGTGTAGACGAGCTCGACCTTGTCGACCTCGCCCGACACGAAGCGCTCGACGACGTGCTTGCCGATCCGCTGTGCGTCGGCGTACGACGGGGCGCCGCTGAACCCGCTGAACTGCTCGCCGAGCTCGTAGCCGCGAAAGCGGAAGTAGCCCTCGACCTTCGAGCCGACGGGCACGATCTCGTACTGCTTGCCGGCCTGGACGTCCGCTTTGACCTCGCCCTCGGCGGCGCGCTGCACACCGGCGTTGTAGCCGCCGCACAGCCCACGGTCGGCGGCGATGGCGACGTAGCAGGTGGTGTTGATCTCGTCGCGCCCGGCGAGGAGCGGCGAGTCCTGTGCTGCTCCGGCCGCGGCGAGATCCCTGACGACGTTGGTGATCTGCTCGGAGTACGGCACCGCGGCCTGCACCCGCTGCTGTGCCTTGACGATGCGCGACCCCGCGATCAGCTCCATCGCCCGCGTGATCTTCTTCGTCGCCTGCACACTCCGAATCCGCCCCCGCAGAATCCTCTCCTGCCCACCAGCCATTACCCGGGACCGCCCGTCGCCAGTGGGGGGAGCACGAGGGGGGCGCTTCGCGACCCCCCCTCGTCG
>JALZNU010000350.1:2220-2709 GCA_030857495.1 Actinomycetota bacterium
GCCCGGAGGGCCGCACGTCACGACTCGGCGGCGCGCAGCGGCGCCGGAGGAGAACTCGACCGAACGGAGAGAGCGAGCGCAGCGCGCGAACGAGTGAGGTCGACACGGTCATTCCGTGGCCAAGGTCTTTTGGGACCTCGCCGCCTCGAGTTCTTCTGCCGACGTGGCGGTGGGGTCGGCCTTGCGGGCGTCGGCGTCGGCGGCCTGGAACTGGTCCTTGAACGTCTTGATCGCGTCGTCGAGGCCGTCGGGGACGCCGCTGTTGCGAAGCTCGTCGAGGAGTCCGGACTGCGTGCCGCGCATGTGGTCGACGAGCTCGGTCTCGAACCGCTTGACCTCCGCCACGGGCACGTCGTCGAGGAAGCCCTTGGTACCGGCGTAGATCACGACGACCTGCTCCTCGACCGGCATCGGGCTGTTGAGGTTCTGCTTCAGCAGCTCGACGAGGCGGTAGCCGCGCTCGAGCTGTGCCTTCGACACGGCGTCGAG
>JALZNU010000351.1 GCA_030857495.1 Actinomycetota bacterium
ACTGCTTCGTCCCGATGGTGAAGGTGCTCGACGACGCGTTCGGTGTGCGGCAGGGACTGATGACGACCGTGCACGCGTACACGGGCGACCAGCAGCTCGTCGACGGTCCGCACTCCGACCTGCGAAGGGCGCGCGGGGCGGCGATCAACATCGTGCCGACGAGCACCGGCGCGGCGAGGGCGACGAGCCTCGTCATGGAGTCGATGAAGGGCAAGCTCGACGGAACGTCGTTGCGCGTCCCGGTGCCGACAGGTTCGATCACCGACTTCAACGCCGTGCTGGCGAAGAAGGCAACTGTCGAGGCGATCAACGCCGCGTTCGCCAAGGCGTCTCGGTCGGCGGCGCTGAAGGGGATCGTTCGCTACACGGAGGACCCGATCGTCTCGTCGGACATCGTCACCGACCCGCACAGCTGCATCTTCGACGCCGGGATGACCATGAGCCTCGGCACGCTCGTCAAGGTCGCCGGCTGGTACGACAACGAGTGGGGCTACTCCAACCGTCTCGTCGATTTCGTCCTGTACGCCGGCGCCAGGCTGAAGAAGTCAGCAGCCAGCGCGGTCAAAAAGTCAGCCACCAGCGCGGCGAAGAAGTGACCGGCGCCGATCCGGCTACCGGCATCCCCCGGCTGGAGGACCTCGCCGAGACGATCGAGCTGCCCGGTGCACGGGTGCTCGTACGAACGGACTTCAACGTGCCGATCGAGGACGGCGAGATCAGCGACGACCTGCGCATCAGGGCGGCACTCCCGACGCTGCAGTGGCTGCTCGAGCAGGGCGCACAACCGGTGTGCGCGAGCCACCTCGGCAGGCCCGAAGGTCGCCCCGACGATCGCTTCTCGATGGCGCCCGTGCGCCGGCGCCTCGAGGAGCTCGTGCCGGGCGTCGAGCTGATGGAGAACCTGCGCTTCCACGCCGGCGAGGTGGCGAACGACGCCTCGTTCGTCGGTCGGCTCGTCGACGACGTCGTCGCCTACGTGAACGATGCCTTCGGGGCGTCACACCGGGCCCACGCCTCGATCGTCGGTCCTCCGGCGAGGCTGCCGAGCGCCATGGGCCGCCTGCTGGCGCGTGAGGTGGAGGTGCTGCTCGGGTTGCGCGATTCGCCCCGTGCGCCGTTCGTCGCCGTGCTCGGTGGGGCGAAGGTGAGTGACAAGCTCGGTGTCATCGAGGCACTGCTCGGGCGCGTGGATGCGCTCGTCGTCGGCGGTGGGATGTGCTTCACGTTCCTCGCTGCGCAGGGTCACGGCGTCGGCGACTCGATCTGCGAGCGCGACCAGATCGACACGTGCCGTCGGCTCCTCGACGGCGACAAGCCGATCCACCTGCCGAGCGACCTCGTCGGCGTGGACGCGAGTGGTGGTCGGGCGTCGTTCGGCGCCGACGTGCCCGACGGCGCGAAGGGGTTCGACATCGGTCCTGGCACGGCGGCGGCATTCGCCGACGTGGTGCTGGACGCGCGAACCGTGTTCTGGAACGGGCCGATGGGCATGTTCGAAGACGAGCGGTTCGCCGCCGGCACGCGCACCGTGGCGCAGGCCGTTGCCGACACGAAGGGTTTCACCGTGGTGGGCGGTGGCGACTCCGCGGCGGCGCTCGCCCAGTTCGGGCTCGCTGACGACGTCGACCATGTCTCGACCGGGGGAGGGGCGTCACTCGAGTTGCTCGAGCACGGCGACCTCCCTGGTCTCGAAGCACTCAGGAGCAGAGCACCGTGACTGCACGACGGCCGATCATCTCGGCCAACTGGAAGATGAACCATCACCACTTCGACGCGATCGCGTTCGTGGAGAAGTTCCGCGTGCTCGTCGCTGACGAGGCGTACGAGGCTGTCGACGTGACGGTGCACCCGCCGTTCACCGATCTGCGCTCGGTGCAGACACTGATCGACGCCGACAGCCTCCGGTTCGCGCTCGGCGCTCAGCACTGCCACAGCGAGGACGCCGGTGCGTTCACGGGTGAAGTGTCGCCGGTGTTCCTCGCCAAGTTGCGGGTGAGCTTCGTCATCTGTGGCCACAGCGAGCGGCGCGAGCTGTTCGGCGAGACCGACGAGGGTGTGGCGGCGAAGCTCGACGCGATCCGACGCCACGGGATGACGCCGATCATGTGCGTCGGCGAGACACTCGACGAGCGCGAGCGCGGCGACGCACGCGACAAGGTGATCGGCCAGGTGACGTCGGCGCTCGCCGGACGAGCGGGTGACGACGTCGCCTCGATGGTCATCGCCTACGAACCGATCTGGGCCATCGGCACCGGGAAGACGGCGACCGCAGACGACGCGCAGGAGATGTGCGCTCTCGTGCGGGCGACGGTCGCCGAGCAGTTCGGCGACGGCGCCGGGAACGCCGTGCGCGTGCAGTACGGAGGGTCGGTGAAGGCGGCAAACATCGCCGAGCTGATCGCCCAGCCCGACATCGACGGGGCGCTCGTCGGTGGCGCCAGCCTCGACCCCGAGGAGTTCGCTCGGCTCGTCGAGTCGGCCGCTGCCGGCTGACATGTGACGGCGTGTTCGCACTGTGAAGATCGCGTGACGCCGGATCGATTCTGCTCGTCGTTCGCGCCGAACTGGTATGGTCGGACGACCCCTGCCGCTCGGGGAGGACGGCAGGACACCCACGATCGATCGAACGTCGTCGGCCCCAGTGGGGCGGCGGGCGGTTCTCGTAGTGACAGAAACCTCCCTCCGCCTATCACTGAGGAGGAAA
>JALZNU010000064.1 GCA_030857495.1 Actinomycetota bacterium
CACCAAGCCGGTGAGCTTCACGGCGGCCGCCTGCGGCGAGTTCGTGGTGATCACCGGGGCCGAGCGGAGCCCGGAGGAGCGCGATCGTCGGTGTGGCCGCCGCCTTCGACGAACCGGACGACGGCCGGGTGCTGCTCGACGGCGAAGACGTGCACGCCCAACGAACGAGCCGCTCATGCGCTGCCGGGTTCGACGCTCGTCACATCGAGCTAGCCAGATGCGCGACGGCGGATCTCGTCGAGCGCGTCGATGTGGTGCTCGATCTCGACGCCGGACATGTCGCGTTGCGCCTGATCGCTCAGCCGGCGGGCACGTTCGGGGTGCGCCAGGAGCGACGTGATGGCGTCGGTCCATGCGGCGACGTCATCAGGCTGGATCAGCAGGCCGTTGTGGTCGTCGACCAGGACGGTGTCGAGTCCACCGATCCGAGATGCCACGACGGCTGAACCGGCGGCCATTGCCTCCAGCGCGACGGCGCCGAGCGGTTCGGGCCACTGCGACGGGATCACCACGATGTCGGCACCGGTGAGCTGCTCGTCCATTTCCTCGTAGTCGAGGTGCCCGAGGTAGGTGATCGAGAGCCGAGCGTTGACGGCCATCGCCTCGTCGCCGATGCGTCGGCACGCCGACCAGTAGCGATCGTCCTCGATGATGCCGGCGATGCGCAGTTCGACTAGTCCGTCGGTCGTCACGGCGCCGAGCGCCTCGAGGAGGACGGACAGTCCCTTCTCGGCCGTGACCCGTCCGGCTGCGAGGACGACCGCCGGATCGCTCGCTCGAGACCGTTGCCGGGTGCGTCGGCTGTCACGGACACGCACCGGTCGCCTGAGAAGGTGCAGTCGCCTGCCGAGCTGGGGTTCGGCCTCCTCGAGGAGGGATCGCATGTAGTCGCTGACGACCACGACCGCGTCGACGGCGCCCAGCGACCCTGCCAACGTCATGCGGTAATCGAGCTCGGCGAGATCGAGCGTGCGCTGAGGGAATCGCCGGATGCAGCGCCCTTCGTCGATGGCTGTCACGCAACCTCGTCCGAGTCGCTGCGGGCAGCTTCCGACGTCGCGCCGCCAGCGCAACTCTGTCAGGCAGGTCAGGTAGTGGTCGTGGACGTACCAGAGGAGCGCGCCGCGACCCTCGAGTGCGTCCACCGCCGCCACGACAGCGGGATCGAACATGTTGTGCAGATAGATGACATCCGGGTCGATCGTGCGAACCACGTCGGCCACCGCATCAGCGGTGCCCGGACGTGGCCGGCGGGAGCGGAGCCCCTCGACGACGTGCACCGAGCTGAGGTCATGCGAGACATCACCAGTGACGACGCCGCACACGAGGTGCGAGCTCACCCCGCGACTCGCGAGTGCACTGGTGAGCAGCGTGACGTACTCCTCGGTGCCTCCGAAGCTGCCCCCCTTCTCGTTGATGTGGACGACCGAGCGCCACGGCTCGCGAGCCGCGACCGGGCAGGTCGCCGTTGCCGTCACACGTGCTGTCACAAACGCACACTACGGACCCGGATGATGGCTGCTCGCTGACAGGGCAGTGAAGTTTTCGGATGATCTGCGAGAGTCCGAGGCGCAGCCGCCATCACCACCTAGGGTTGACACTTCTGATCATGCCGGACCGAGGCGCGCACGCTCGCGCTGGTGGCATGCAACAGGTCGTCCGGGTGTGCCGGCGACACGACACCGAAAGATCGATGCTCGACGCAGCAGAACTCGAATCGGCGATCTGGTCGATCGCGGACGGACGTGGGACGACGGACGACTCCGCGCGCCTCGAAGCCGACCGTCGGGCTGCCCTCGCCGTGCTCGACGGGTTGATCGTCGACATCGACCGTGATCTGGCGTCCGCGAGGCGCCTCACCGGCGATGAGCGCGAGCAGGTCGTCGGAGACCTCGCGGAGACGCTCGACAACCTCCGCGACATCGCCTCCGGGCTGCGACCGAACAAGAACGGCACGCCACGGCCGCACGATCGTGCGGCGACGGGCACCAGCCCGCAACCGACTGCGAACGAGCCGGAAGAACCTGACGAGCCGACCGAGCCCGGCGAGGTCGAGCTCCATGCCTCGTGGTCGTCGGGGCAGGTCGTCGTGTGGGCTGGCGGTCGAGGGGTCGAGCCAGAGGACCACGACGGTCTCTCTGCCCGCCTCGAATCCATCGGCGGACCGCCGCTCGGCTGGGAGGTGCACGCCGGCGTGCCGCTACCCGGTGGGGGGCAGCGAGCTGCCTCGCTGGCGATCCCGATGAAGGACGCGCTCGGATGGCTCGTCGCGGTCGGCGGCGGACACGGACGAACCGGCGTCGGCGCAGCCGTGCTCTGGCTCGGTCACGTCGCCCTCGAGGGGGTCCGCCTCGCCGCTTCCGGTTCGATCGTCCCGGCGCTGCAAGTCGGCAACCGGACGCGCAACGGGATCGTCGACGCGCAGGTCCGCTGGCGTCCCGCCTTGATCGACCGCCCGGCCATCTCTGCCCTGGTCGGCGTCATGCCGGGCACCGTGGCCGCGCTCGGCGGGGGCGACGCCTCGGCGATCACGTCGTCGGTGATCGCCTCGGTCGTCGAGACGATCGCGATCGAGAGCGTCGAACGCATGGAGCTGCCGGCTCCTCCGCCAGTGGTGAATTCCCCCCGCGACGTGCGCGACGCCTTGATCGCGCGCATGGACGGCACACCGTTCGCCGCCCCGGCAGCTCACGTCCGTGGCGTGGGCTCGTCGCTCGAGCAGTGGACGCGACCGGTCACGTCGCGTTCGGTGGCCCGGCTCGTGGTGCAGCTCGACGCGCCGGAGCCGGGCGGTGTGTGGTTGCTGTCAGTGTCGGTGCCGTCGCCCGCCGGCCGGCTCACCCCGATCAACGCCGCCCTGCGCGGGACACGTCCCTCCGACCCCGTCGCAGCCGAGTGGACGCGCCTCGGCCGTCTCTTCCCGACGATCCACCGGGCGGCCGCGAACCGGCGCGGACATGTGGCCCTGAGCCAGGAGGAGGCGTGGGACTTCATGACCGCCGCCGGCCCGACGCTCGGCGCGGCCGGGTTCGACGTGCGCGTGCCGACGCTGTCGCGGCGCAAGGCGACTCCGACGCTGCGGCTGTCCACTGAGGCGCGGGCGAGCGCCGTCGTCGGCGCCAACCAGCTCAGCAACGTCGTCTGGTCGGTCGTCTTCGACGATGACGTAGAGCTCAGCGCCGCCGATGTCGCTCGCCTCGCTCGCCAGGCACGACCGCTCGTTCAGTCGCCCCGAGGCTGGGTCGAGATCGACCGAGTCGACCTTGAGGCCGCCGCGGCGGCGCTCGCAGAACGGGAGGCGACGAAGCAGCTGACGGGCGCCGAGATCTTGCGCGCCAGCATGGGCCTCGATGGCACCGGACTGCGCGGTGGCGTCGATGTGCGCGGGCGCAGTTGGGCGACCGATCTCCTGCGTCGCGCCGCTGAGGCGCCGACGGCGCCTATCAGCCGGCCGCCGGGATTCGTGGGCGAGCTGCGCACGTACCAGGCGGAAGCGCTCACGTGGCTCGGGTTCCTCGATGCCGCCGAGCTCGGCGGGTGCCTCGCCCTCGACATGGGGCTCGGCAAGACGCCGACGGTGCTTGCGCACGTGGCACGGGCTGCGCACGAGGGACCGTCGACCACGACGCTCGTCATCGCACCGGCCGCCGTCGTCGGCAACTGGGCGGCGGAGGCGGCACGCTTCGTCCCGGGTCTCCGTGTGGTCGTGCACCACGGTGCCTCACGCTCTGCCGACGAGCGGCTCGACGCCGAGATCGCAGATGCCGAGATGGTCATCACGACGTACGCCACGGCTGTGCGCGACATCGAGGCGCTCGCCGGAGTCGAGTGGGACCGGATCGTGCTCGACGAGGCGCAGGCGATCAAGAATCCGGCGAGCGACACGGCGCAGCAGCTGAGGCGGATCCCCGCCCGCTCCCGCCTGGCGCTCACCGGGACGCCGATCGAGAACGGGCTGGCCGACCTCTGGGCGATCCTCGACTTCACGAACCCCGGTCTCGTGGGGTCACGTGCGGCGTTCGTCGCCCAGCTCTCGGGCGACGGCGAGAGCGCGCTGCGGGCGCTCAACGGGATCCTCCTGTTCCGCCGCACGAAGAGCGAGCCCGAGGTCGCCGCCGAGCTCCCCGACAAGATCGACGAGGTCGATCACTGCACGATGACCGCCGAGCAGATCGGGCTCTACCAGGCTGTCCTCGACGAGCTCGTCATCGCCACCGACGCCGATGCGGGTGAGCGCAAGAAGGGCGCGATCCTGGCGGCGATCACGGCGCTGAAGCAGATCTGCGACCACCCCGCCGCGTACCGAGACGACGGCGGTCCGCTCACCGGTCGCTCGGGCAAGCTCTGCCGGCTCGAGGAGATCGTCGAGTCGGTGTTCGCCGCCGGCGAGCGGATCCTCGTGTTCACCCACTTCGCGCAGTGGGGGCGGCGCCTCGCCGCTCACCTCAGCGACGTGACGGGCACACCGATCTCGTGCTACGACGGCGGGCTCGCCCGCGGCCGGCGGGACGCGCTCGTCACCGAGTTCCAAGAGGGCGAGGGCGCGGGGGCACTCGTGCTGTCGCTGAAGGCGGGCGGCACCGGCCTCAACCTCACGGCGGCGAACCACGTCGTGCTCTACGACCGCTGGTGGAATCCGGCGGTGGAGGACCAGGCCCGCGACCGCGCGTGGCGCATCGGTCAACAGCGCACGGTCATCTCGCACCGCCTCGTGTGCCCCGGCACCGTCGACGAGCGCGTCGAGGAGGTCGTCGCCGGCAAGCGGCACATCGCCCAGCTCGTGCTGCCGAAGTCGAGCTCGATCGCCGATCTCAGCAGCGAGCAGCTCGGCATCGCCCTCGGACTCCGTCCCGACGAGCTGTTGCGGGACGATCGATGAACCAGCCACGACGCCGTCGTTCCGGTCGCAACCGGTCGGCCAGGGGGAGACCCCCGAAGCCCGTCGACATCTGGCGGACACCGGATCCGCTGCCGCCCGTCGAACCGATCACGATCCCCGACGAGGTCGGCGCGCTGTTGCGATCGCTCGGCGACCCCCCGACGATCGGCGGCAACGTCGTCACCGGGCACTACTTCTCGGCGATCGTCGAGCGCGCCGCCGCCGTCGCCGCCGCCCTCGCGGTCAGCGCCGGCGTCCTCGCAACCCCGGACGACGAGTTGCCCTGAGCCGCCGCCGCACCTCCTCGGTCACCGTCTGCCTGCCGCCCGGCGTCTGCGACCGTCGATGGCGACGCGTGCAACGTCGACCGCCGCCCGGCCGGCGCCGCGCACCGTGAGCTTGGACTCACCCACATCGCGCCACGTACGCAGCGGGACCTCGAGGAACCGCTCGATGCCGAGCCCCGGTGCGGTCGGCGGCGCGCCGTGCCGGAGACGGGCGAGCAGCTCGACGTCGAACGCCCACACCGAGCGGAACGGGTTGGCGAGTGCAGCACGGAGCGCCGGGGTGTCGGCGAACATCTTCGCCCCGCATTGCGTGTCGTACACCCTCATCTGCAGCGCGGTGCTCGCCGCCGTCGCGAAGAGGCGTCCGAGGTAGTGGCGCAGGTGAGAGCGCTGGATATCGGACCCGAGCAACCCGACGCGGCTGCCGACGACGACGTCGACGTCGGCGGCGTCACCGAGCACGGCGAGCAGCCGTGCGACCTCGTGCGGGGGAGTGGCGAAGTCGGCGTCGCAGTACCCGACGACGGCGGCGCCCTCGTCGAGTGCCAGCTGCATCCCCCTGCGCACCGCCTCCGCCTTGCCGCGGTTCTCGGCGAGCCGGAGCGACGCGATCCTGCCGGCGTCGCCGATGGCGGCAACCAGCGCCGAGAGCACCAGCGGCGTCGCGTCCGTCGATCCGTCGTCGACAAGCAATAGTCGTGCTCCGCTTGCGGCGGCGAGCTCGAGCACTGCGTCGGGACGCAGTCGTTCGGCTTCGTCGAAGCACGGGATGACGATCGTCGCGCCAGGACGTGACGTCACGGCAGGTGCTTCTCGGGGAGCCTGGACACCGCCCACGTCGACAGACCGGGCACGGCTATGTGGTGTCGTCCAAGCCACTCCCCGCTGCGGGCGTCGGCGTCGAGCATGGCGGTGAGAGTCTTCGTGACGGCCGATCCACGTCCCCACCGGCCGACGCCGGCCTCGCCGGGGGAGCGCCCCGCCCGCTCGAGCACCAGCGCAGCCGCCCTCAGCGCAAGCAGCGACGTGAACAGTCCGCCGGACTCGTCGACCTCGAAGTGCGCAGCGAGCAGCCGCCGCAGCTGCGACGGCCCGTAGCGACGCTGGTGGCCGAGTGCGACGTCGTGGTGTGAGGAGAGCCGCTGGTAGGCGGGGACGCTGACGACGAGCCTCGAGCGCGCATGCATCCTGGGCGTGATCTCATCTCGAAGGAACTGCTCGTCCTTGGCGATGTGCTCGATGACGTCGAGCAACAGGATCAGGTCGAACGTCCCGTCCGGCGGTTCTGTCGTGCGGGTGACTCGTCCGGCGCGATTGTCCGGCACGTTCAGTTCGGCGTCGGAGTAGTTGACGTCCCAGCACGTGATCCGACATGAGGCCGACAAGTCGTCAGCGAGCTTCCCGGCGAACCAGCCGTCACCGGCACCGACATCGAGGACCGTGCTGATGTCGCCGACGTCGACGTGACGGTCGATTAACCGCCTGAAGAACCGGGCACGCGCGAGCTCCCACGGATGTCGCCGACCGTCGACGTCACGCCGTTCGCTGAGATCCACAGGGCGGCATCGTAACGACGGTTGGTCAATTGGACGGTCGGACGTCGACCGGGGCGGCGAGCACGGCGATGGTTCCGAAGAATCGCTGCCGGTTGAGGTCGACAAAGCGTGTGTAGTCATGTGCGATGTCCGCGGGCAGGTCCAACCAGCCTTCTTCGACGGCGAGGTTGAGGTCACCGATCGCGTCCCACGGGTGCTGACCGGGCGCCGGTTCGCGAGCGGTCGCGGGGAGCCGTCCCGCCTCGACTGCTCGACGCCCGGACGCGCTGAGTGGTAGGCCGCGCTCGGCGGCATCCTCGCGCAGCCGCCGTTCGAGCTCGTCGCGTGCCTCGAGCTCGGTGCTGCTGAGACCACGGACGAGCGCGACGCGTTCCGTGCCGGCGGGTGGCGCATCGAGGCCAGCAGTGCCGGCGACGAGCCAGATCCGGAGTTCTGCATCGCCCCGGTCGCGCCGACCCTCCCCGAACTGACGGATGTCGACTCCGGACTCGAAGACGAACGGGATGTCTCGCCGGCGCAACTCGGAGAAGACGTATCCGCTGTACGGCTCTCCGAACACGAGTGTCGAGGTGTCGAACAAGACCGTGCCACGCCCTTCCAGCACACCGAGCTGGCTGCCGAGTTCTCGCGCGGTGCCGAGCGAGTCGCGGAGGTCGGTCGGACCGGACGGTGAAACGTAAGTCGGCACGGCGAGCACCGCGACGAGCGCTCCGAGCGCGATCGGAACCGCATCGAGATCGAGACGCAGCGATCGGCCTGCCGCGAGATTGCGGCCGGCATCGACGACGGTGCAGATCAGGAGCACGAACACCATCGCACCGACCGACCACAGCCAGCGCATCTGATGGCTCGCGAGCCCGACGGCGCCGACGGGCATCAGTGTCAGTGAGATCAGGCAGCCGGCGAGCAGTGCCAGCGTCAACACCCCGTGCGCGACGTGTGCTCGCTCGTCACGGCGGTGCCGCCACCAGATCGAGGCGACCACGACTGCGACGAGCAACATGAGGGCGACGATCGCCGGCACGATCCCGACGACCGGGACGTTGTCGCCGGCTCCGACCACGCTCGAGGCCGGTACGGCATCCGTGAACGAGGAGCGCCCGATGAACGGCGGTGTTGCGAGCACCTCTGCCATGAGTCGGATGCCGAGACGAGCGCCGAGTCGCTGCGAATCCTGATTGGACGCGTCGAGCAGAGAGGTGATGTTGCCCTGGCCCGACGAGGTGAACTGCTCGAACAGTGGCTGCGCCCACGCGAACAGCGCGACGACAGCTGCGCCCGCCA
>JALZNU010000065.1 GCA_030857495.1 Actinomycetota bacterium
AATGTCATCGTGACGGTGCTGATCGACGAGCCGCGTTGGTGGCACAGGGGACGCAGGTGGTGCCATCTCGTCAGCGACTCGTCCTACGACGAGCTGCACGAGTTCGCGCAGGCAAACGGCATCCCGCGTCGAGGGTTCCAGGGTGACCACTACGACATCCCCGACGAGTACCGGGTCCAGATGATCGACGGCGGCGCGACGGTGGTCGAGAGCCGAGAGCTGGTGCGCCGGTTGCGTGCGGCGGGCCTGCGCCTGTCGCCGGCGGCGCGCCGAGCTCGTCGCTCGCCCGAGCGACGTCCGCTCGCAGTGGTGACGGGAGCGACGCGGGGCATCGGCAGGGCAATCGCCGAGCGATTGGCGGCGACCCACGACCTGGTCCTCTTCGGCCGCGACGAATCGGCACTGGCCGAAGTGGCCGCCGCGATCGGTGGCGCACGCACGGTGGCCGTCGAGCTGACGGAGGAAGCCGACGTCGCTGCGGCGGTGGACGGGATCGAGCGCCTCGATCTGCTCGTACACAGTGCCGGCGTTGCCGAGCTCGGCACCGTCGCCGACCTGACGACAGCGTCGTGGCGCGAGACGTTTGACGTCAACGTCGTGGCGGTTGCGGCGTTGACTCGCGTCCTGCTCCCCGCGTTGCGCGCTGCGGGTGGTCATGTGGTGTGTGTCAACTCGGGTGCTGGCCGGACGGCGAGGCCGAACTGGGGCTCGTACGCGGCCAGCAAGTTCGCGCTGCGGGCGTTCGCCGACTCGCTGCGGGCGGAGGAACCGGCGCTGCGCGTGACGACGGTCTTTCCTGGGCGAACGGCGACGGCGATGCAGCGTAACGTGCGCGCCGCCGAAGGCGAGTCGTACGACGAGGACGACTACCTGCGGCCCGGGTCGGTCGCCGCCGCCGTGGCGTTCGCCGTCACTGCCGGCGACGACGCCCACGTCACCGAGCTGGCGATCAGCCCGCGCTAGGTGAAGTACGGGCGGAGGCGAGCGCAGATCGAGTCGAGCTCGTCGCCGATGGCTCGTGGCGCATCGGGCCATTCGTCGACGCGGTGCCAGTCGTAGCGATCGGGCGTACCCGGGTGCTTCGGCCAGACGTGCTGGTGGAAGTGTGGAACGCCGATTCCGATCACCGCCGAGAAGACGGACTCCGCGCCCAGTTCGGCGCGAATCGCCCGTGCGGCGGTGCGCGCCGCGCGTCCGACCGCTGCCGCTTCGTCGTCGCTCAGTTCGTCGAGGTAGCCGACGTGGCGCTGCGTCTCGATGACGAGGTGCCCGACGAACGCTTCGGGCTCGTCGACTGGCGGGATGTGGCTGACGTGCACGAGGTCGTCCTCCCACAGGTGCGGGCTGACGAGCGGACCCACGCCGGCATGCTTCTGGCAGATCAGGCAGTCTGGGCCTGCGACGCCGGCGTCGTTGTCCGTCGCGCCTGTCGGACCTCCTGTCACGACGGACACCATAGGGCTGCGTAGCCGGGCAGCTCCCTGCAACGGCGGCGGGCAACTAGCGTCGGCACAGATGCGGGAGATCGTCGTGTTCAGCGGCAATGCCCACCCGACCCTGGCGGATCGGATCTGTGGCCATCTCGGTGTCCCCGTGTCGCCCGTGGACGTGCAGCGCTTCAGCAACGACTGCCTGCAGGTGCAGCTCGGCGCCAACTGCCGCCAGCGCGACGTCTACCTCGTGCAGCCGCTCGTCCCCCCGACGCAGGAGCACCTGATGGAGCTGCTGCTCATGCTCGACGCAGCGCGCGGTGCCTCGGCGGCACAGGTCACCGCCGTGATCCCGCACTTCGCCTACGCCCGGTCCGACAAGAAAGATGCCTCGCGGATCTCCATCGGCGGGCGGCTCGTCGCCGACCTGCTGATCACCGCCGGCGCCAGCCGGGTGATCACGATGGCGTTGCACGCCCCGCAGGTGCACGGGTTCTTCGGGGTCGTGCCCGTGGATCACCTCACCGCGATCGGCGAGCTGGCCGAGCACTTCCGGGGCAGCGACCTCACGAATGCCGTCGTCGTGTCACCCGATCTCGGCAACGCCAAGACGGCGAGCCAGTTCGCCCGCCTGCTCGGTGTGCCGGTCGCTGCCGGCAGCAAGCAGCGCCTCGCGGATGACACGGTTGTGATCGACGCGATCGTCGGTGACGTTGCCGGCAAGCGGGCCATCGTCCTCGACGACGAGATCGCCACGGGCGGTTCGATCGTCGAGCTCATCGACCGCCTCGTCGAGCACGGGTGCCCGGAGGTCTCAGTGGCGTGCACGCACGGACTGTTCTCCGGTGGGGCTGTGGAGCGGCTGCGTGGTCTCGTGCCCGTGAAGGAGTTCGTCACCACCGACACGGTGCCGTCACCGCAGGACTGGCCCGAGCTGCAGGTGCGCTCGGTGGCGACGCTGTTCGCCGAGGCGATCCGCCGCAGCCACCTCGGCGAATCCGTGAGCAGCCTCTTCGACGGCGTCGACCCTGCCTACGCCCCACCCCAACCCCGCCTCCCATTCTGATCGGCCCGCGCTTCGGGCGCTCGGGGCCGGTCCCCCCACCACCGTCTGGGCGGGATTCCTCCCATTTCACGGTCTGGGCGGCTTCGCTTCCAGCAGTTGCGAGAGATCCCGCCCAGACGTGGTTCAACCGGCGGGATCCGGCGCGCCGTAGCCGCCGCCGCCGGGGGTCTCGACGACGAGGACGTCGCCCGCCGCGACGTCGGCTGCGTCGGTCGCCGCGAGCTCGGTGACATCCCCGTCGGCGCGTTCGATCCGAGCGGCGCCGACCGTGCCGTCGCGGCCGCCGTCGAGGCCGTAGGGGGCGATGCGGCGGTGGGTCGAGAGCAGGCTGACCCGCATCGGCTCGTCGAAGCGGATGCGCCGCACGGCGCCGTCGCCGCCGCGCCACCGACCGTCGCCACCGGAACCGGCACGGACCGAGAACGACTCGACGGAGACCGGGAACCGTGACTCGAGGATCTCGGGATCGGTCAGGCGGGAGTTCGTCATGTGGGTCTGCACGCAGGACTCACCGTCGAAACCGTCGCCCGCCCCCGATCCTCCGGCGACCGTCTCGTAGTACTGGTGCCGCTCGTTGCCGAACGTGACGTTGTTCATCGTGCCCTGTGACTCTGCGACGGCACCGAGCGCCCGGTAGAGGGCGCCGACGACACATTGCGACGTCTCGACGTTGCCGGCGACCACGGCCGCAGGCGGCGCAGGGTCGAGCATCGAGCCCGGCGGGATGACGATCTCGATCGGCGCCAGGCAGCCCTCGTTGAGGGGGATGTCGTCGCCGACGAGCGTGCGGAACACGTACAGCACCGCAGCCCTCGTCACAGAGGTCGGGGCGTTGAAGTTGTCGTCGCGCTGCGGCGACGTGCCGGTGAAGTCGACCCGAGCGGTCCGATCTTGGCGATCGACGGTGATGGCGACCTGGATGACGGCGCCGTTGTCCATCTCGTACCTGCAGGTCCCGCCGTCGATGCGGTCGATCACGCGCCGGACGGCCTCGGTGGCGTTCGCCTGGACGTGGCGCATGTAGGCCTGCACGACATCGAGTCCGAACTCGTCGATCATCGTCGTCAGCGCTTCGACGCCGGCGGCGTTGGCGGCGACTTGCGCCCGCAGGTCGCCGAGATTCTGGTCGATGTTGCGTGCCGGGTGGCTTCCGGCGGAGAGCACGTCGCGCAGCGCCGATTCGCGTAGCTCGCCGTCGCGCACGAGCAGCACGTTGTCGAGACGGACCCCCTCGTCGTCGATCGTGCGGCTGTCGGGCGGCATCGATCCGGGCGAGATGCCGCCGACGTCGGCGTGATGGCCGCGGCAGGCGACGACGAACCACCGCTCGTCGCCGTCGGGTGAGTCGACGGGCGTGATGACCGTGATGTCGGGTAGGTGCGTGCCGCCGTGGTACGGGTCGTTGAGCACGTAGACGTCGCCGGGCCGCATCGAGCCGGCGTTGGCCCGCAGCACATGGCGCACGCTCTCGCCCATCGATCCGAGGTGGACTGGGATGTGCGGCGCGTTGGCGACGAGACCACCGCTGGCGTCGAACAGCGCGCAGGAGAAGTCGAGGCGCTCTTTGATGTTCACCGACTGTGCGCTGCCGGCGAGTCGGGTGCCCATCTGCTCGGCGATCGCCATGAACCGGTTGGCGAACACCTCGAGCCGCACCGGGTCGACATCGGTGTCGCCGTCGGCGACACGGGGCCGTGGCGTCGTCCGACGCACGATCATCACGCCGTGGCCGTCCACGCTCGCCGACCACCCGGCATCGATCACCGTCGTCCCCGTCGCCTCGGCCACCACCGCCGGCCCGACGACCACCGCACCATCGTTCTGAGTGACGACAAACGACGACGGTCGGCCTTGTTCGTCACTCAGAAGGTTGGCGGCGTGGCGCGAGACGTCGATCGCTTCGACTGACACGGCCTCGACGACGATCGGCCGGTCGGATGGTAGGAACGAGAACCGCTGCCGGTAAGCCTCCGCGAACGCTGCCTTCAGGATGTCGTGCTCGCCCTCTGGCACGTCGAGCGCCGTGTCGGTGCCCTCGTAGCGGAGGTGGATCCGGCGCTCGACCTCGATCCCTGCGCGATCGCCACCGGCCAGCGACGTGCGGGCGTCGGCTTCCAGGTCGTCGAGCGCCGCCGTCACGGCCTCGGCCGTGCCGCCGGCATCGAGTGGCCGCTCGACAGAGCGTTCCCTCAGCGTCCTGCGCTGGGCGAGGCCCATCCCGTAGGCGCTGAGGACGCCGGCAAGGGGGTGGACGAGGATCGTGTCGATCCCGAGCGCGTCGGCGATGGCGCAGGCATGCTGGCCGCCGGCGCCGCCGAAGCTGACGAGGACGTAGCCCCTGACGTCGTGCCCGCGCTCGATCGAGACCTTGCGGATGGCGTTCACCATGTTGTCGACGGCGATCTCGACGAACCCTGCGGCTACCTCCTGGATCGACGGTGGTGCCGTCCCGGCTGCCTCCCCGATCTGCGCGACGAGCTCGGCGCAGCGGCTCGCCGACGCCTCGGCGTCGAGCGGCTCGTCGCCGCCGGCACCGAACACGGCGGGGAACTCGGCCGGGGCGATGCGACCGAGGATCACGTTGGCATCGGTGAGCGTCATCGGCCCGCCCCGCCGGTAACAGGCAGGACCCGGGTCGGCACCGGCGGATTCGGGCCCGACCCGGTAGCGAGCGCCGTCGAAGCGCAGGATCGAGCCGCCGCCCGCAGCGACCGTGTGGATGTCGAGCATCGGGGCGCGCACACGCACGCCGGCGACAACCGTGTCGAGCGTGCGTTCGAAGCGGCCGCTGTAGAGCGACACGTCGGTCGACGTGCCCCCCATGTCGAAGCCGATCGCCCGGTCGAAGCCGGCGGCATCGGCGATCGCCGTCATCCCGACCACACCTCCCGCCGGACCGGACACGATCGCGTCGCGCCCCCTGAAGGCCTCGGCGTCGGCGAGCCCACCGTTCGACTGCATGAAACGCAACGGCACCTCGCCGAGCTCGCCGGCGACGCCTGCGATGTAACGGTCGAGCACCGGCGAGAGGTAGGCGTCGACGACGGTCGTCTCGGCCCGCGGCACCAGGCGGGGCAGCGAGCTGACATCGTGGCTGACGGAGATCTGTGTGAACCCGACGTCGCCTGCCGCAGCGGCGAGGCGCTGCTCGTGATCGGGGTAGCGATCGCCGTGAAGCAGCGCGATGGCCACCGCGCGGATGCCGTCGGCGTGCGCGGCTCGCACGGCGGTGAGCGCGGCGTCGAGGTCGAGTGGCCGCCGAATCGATCCGTCCGCTCGTACGCGCTCGTCGATCTCGACGATCCGCGTCGTCAGTTGTTCGGGACGTTCGATGTGGAGACGGAAGATGTGCGGCCGGTGCTGGTCGCCGATCCGTAGTGCGTCGGCGAAGCCCTTCGTGATCAAGAGGAGTGTCGGTTCGCCGCGTCGTTCGAGCAACGCGTTCGTGGCGACCGTCGTCCCCATCCGCACCTCGGCGGCACGGTCCGACGGGATCGCCGTCCCCGTCGCGACGCCGAGCACCCGCCGGATCGCCTCGGTGGCGGCGTCCTCGTACGAGGGATCGGCGGAGAGCAGCTTCGCCGTCCGCCGCTCACCGTCACTCGATACGGCGACTACGTCGGTGAACGTCCCGCCCCGGTCGATCCAGAACGACCAACGGTCCGCCATCCCGGTCAACCCGCTCATCCCGGCCAACCCGCTCATCCGGCCATCCTTGCCGTTGTCCCGTTCTGTCATGCCGATCGTGCCCGTTCGGCGCCGATCGTCATGACAGATCGGCTGGGTAGCCTGGCGTCGTGACCGTGGTGCGAGTTGCGCTCGCTCAGCTCGACGTCACCGTCGGCGATCTCGACGGCAACCTCGCCAAGCTCAGCGAGGCCTACGACCGTGCCGCCGGCGCCGGGTGCGACGTCGTCGCGTTCACCGAGCTGTGCACGACCGGCTACCCGCCAGAAGACCTCGTGCTCAAGCCCGGGTTCGTCGCCGCAAACATCGAGTCGATGCACAAGCTGGCGGCCCGCACCGGCCGCTGTGCCGCCGTGATCGGCTACGTCGACGAGGACCGTGACCTGTTCAACGCCGCTGCCGTGTGCGCCGACGGCGACGTCGTCAACACGTACCGCAAGCGGCTGCTCCCCAACTACGCCGTGTTCGACGAAGCCCGTTACTTCACGCCCGGCGGCGAGACCGACGAGCTCGAGCTGTACGAGATAGCCGGCGTGCCGACGGGCATCTCGGTGTGCGAGGACATCTGGAGCCCGTCGGGACCGCTCACGATCCAGGGCGCCGGCGGTGCGGCACTGAGCATCAACATCAATGCATCGCCCTACCACCACGGCAAGTGGCTCGAGCGCGAGGAGATGCTCGCCACCCGTGCCCGCGACGCCCACACAGCGCTCGTCTACGTCAACCAGGTCGGCGGACAGGACGAGCTCGTCTTCGACGGGGCCTCGGTGGTGTTCGACTCCGAGGGTCGCCTGATCGCCCGTGCACCGCAGTTCGTCGAAGAGCTGCTGATCGTCGACGTGCCGATCGCCCCTGTGTACCGCCAGCGCCTGCTCGACCCGCGAGGGCGGGTGTCGCAGCGCATGCTGCCGACGGTGCTCGTGTCGGGACCGTCGGCCGACCAGCCGGCGCCGCTCGACCCGGTGATTGCCGCACCGCTCGAGCCGGTGGCCGAGCTGTACGAGGCGCTGGTCGTCGGCACTCGTGACTACTGCACGAAGAACGGTTTCTCCGATGTCGTCATCGGTCTCTCGGGTGGCATCGACTCGACGCTCGTCGCCTGTGTCGCCGTCGACGCACTCGGCGCCGATCACGTGCACGGCGTGTCGATGCCGTCGCGCTACTCGTCGGAGCATTCCAAGTCCGACGCGGCGACGCTCGCCGAGAGCCTCGCCATCGACAGCCGCACCATCGCGATCGAGCCGGCGTTCTCGGCTTTCCTCGACATGCTGGCGCCGAGCTTCGAGGGCCGCGAGCCGACGATCACGTACGAGAACCTGCAGAGCCGGTGCCGCGGGCAGGTGCTGATGGCGCTGTCGAACGAGCTCGGGTGGATGGTGCTGACGACGGGCAACAAGTCGGAGATGGCGGTCGGCTACTTCACGATCTACGGCGACTCGGTCGGCGGCTACGCCGTGCTGAAGGACGTGTTCAAGCTCGACGTCTACAAGCTGTGCCGCTTCGTCAACGAGCGCGACGGCCGCGAGACGATCCCGGAGTCGGTCATCACGAAGCCGCCGTCGGCCGAGCTGCGCCCCGATCAGCGAGACGACCAGAGCCTGCCGCCGTACGACGTGCTCGATCCGATCCTCGACCTGTACGTCGAAGAGGACCGCACGGCGGGGGAGATCATCGAGCTCGGCCACGACGCGGAGACGGTGCGGCGGATCACCCGGCTCGTCGACCTCGCCGAGTACAAGCGGCGCCAGTGCCCGCCCGGCGTGCGTGTCAGCACGAAGGCGTTCGGCAAGGACCGCCGCGTCCCCATCACCAGCGGCTATCG
>JALZNU010000352.1 GCA_030857495.1 Actinomycetota bacterium
TGCTCGCGGATGTCGCTGCCCGACACGTCGTGACCCATCTCGGCGAGCGCGATCGCCACCGCGCTCATCCCTGGACCGCCGACGCCGACGACGTGCAGCCGCTGGCGCTGGTGGAGGTCGAGCGGAGGGACCGGCTTCGTCTCGTGCATGGCAGTGTCGTTCACGACGCCATCAGGGTAGAGCCACGCGCTCGATCAACTCCGGCAATGCGCCGCTGCGGTGCACCTCGCCGGCGCGCCTGGCTGCGGCCGAGATCGCCTCGCGACGGTCGTCGTCACCTCGCAGCTCCTCGATCCGTGCGCCGAGGCCGGGCAGCTCGGTCTCGGCGAGGCGCACGGCTCCCCCGCAATCGCTCAGCCATGCGACGTTCGCCGTCTGATGGTCCTCGGCCGCGCCGCCCCACGGGACGAGGATCGACGGCACGCCGGTGACCGCCACCTCGGCGACCGTGCTCGCTCCCCCGCGTCCGACGAGGAGATCGCTGGCGGCGTAGCTCGTGGCCAGCGCCTCGTCGAACGCGACGGCCTCGTACCGCACACCGTCGCTGCCGTCCCGAGCCGGCGCCGCGTCGGCCAGGAAGCGCCCGCCGACGACGTGACGGACGGCAAGGCGGCGATCCGACGCATGCTCGGTGACGTAGGCGGCGACGGCGGAATTCAACGCCGCCGAGCCGAGCGAGCCTCCGATGACGGTGACGAGGAACCGTTCGTCGTCGACGCCGAGCGCCTCACGTGCGCCGGTTCGGTCGGCGACGCGGTCGACCTCGAGCACGCGCTGGCGCACCGGCGCACCCGTCATCTCGGCGCGTGGCAACGCGGTGTCGGGAAACGCGACCGCACATGCCGCAGCGAACCGGGCCGCAAGCGTGTTGGCCCTGCCAGGGTTGCGGTCGTAGCTGACGACGACGATCGGGATGCGCAGCGTGCGGGCCGCGAACACGGCGGGCATCGCGGCGTAGCCACCAACCGACACGACCACCTTGGGCTGCAACGACCGCAACAGCCGGCGGAGCGTCAGCGTGGCGCGCAGCATCTGCGGCACGAACGCGAGGTTGCGTACCGTCAGCGAGCGGGCTAGGCCGACGACGTCGACGAACGTGTGCGGGAACGGCGTGACCGGCACGAGGCGGGTCTCGACGCCGCGTCGCGCGCCGACGTAGTGGATCTCGTCCGGCGGGTGTCCTGAGGCGACGAGGCCCTCGGCGACAGCGATGGCCGGATAGACGTGGCCAGCGGTGCCACCGCCGGTCACGACGGCGAACGTCACCTAGGTCGCTCGCCTGGCGACATTGAGCAGCAGCCCCGCCGCCGTGATCGAGGCGAACAGCGAGGTACCGCCGACCGAGAAGAACGGCAGCGTCAGCCCCGTGACGGGAAGCAGTCCGGTCACGCCACCGACGTTGACGATCGTCTGCATCGCGAACCACACCGAGATGCCCCCGGCCAGCACCATCCCGAAGCGGTCCGGTGCAGCGAGGGCCGTCTGGACGCCGAAGTAGGCGAGGAGCCCGAACCCGCCGAGGACCGCGAAGGCCCCGATGAGTCCGAGCTCGTCGGCGATCACGGCGAACATGAAGTCGCTGTGGGCGAGCGGCAGGTAGCCGAGCTTGCCCTTGCCCTCACCGATACCCGAACCGAGCACGCCGCCGTTGGCGATGCTGAGGAAGCCCTGGTAGGTCTGGTACGAGCGGTGATCGCGCTGGCCGGTGATGTCCAACAGCGCGGTGAACCTGTCCATGCGACGAGGGCTCGAGACTACGAACAGCGTCATCGCCGCGAGCGCCGAACCGGCGAGCCCGAGCAGCGGTGTCAGCGGCAGGCCACCGATGAAGGCGGCGCCGAGCACGATCGCGCCGAGCACGATGGCTGCGCCGAGGTCGCCCTGCACGAGGCAGCTGCCGGCGGCGAGCGCCCCGAGCAGCGCGACCGGCAGCAACGCCCGCCTCGTGTCGTGGAGCACGTCGACGCGCCGGGCGAGCAGATCGGCAGCGGCGATGACGACGGCGACCTTGAGCAGCTCGGAGGGCTGCATCGTGATCGACCCGATCCTGATCCAGGCCTGCGCGCCATCCACGGTCACCCCGATCGGCGACAGGAACGGCAGCGCCATTCCCACGAGGGCGAGCCCGAGCAGAGGCAGGCTGAACCGCCGCCACGCGTCATAGCGGACCCGCATCGCCACCCACATCCCGGCGAACCCGCACACGGCCCACATGACCTGCCGGTTGAAGTACGAGTACGGGCTCCTGCCCTCGTTGACGAGCGACGTCGCCGATGCGGACAGCACCATGACGAGCCCGAGCATGACGAACCCGGTGACGACGAGCGCGATCGCGTAGAACGCCGTCGTCGGTGGACCCTCGACACGGTGCGAGCGTGGAAGCCGCCGGTGGCGCGTCCCGCGACGGCGGTCGGCCTCCAGCCGTTCCAGGGCGAGCCGTCGACGATCCTTCAACGTCATCGCGGTCGCGTTCACGCAGGTGCTCCTTTGGCGTTCGATGTCTCGGCGTCGCGGTCGGCGTCGCGGTCGGCGTCGCGATCACGGCCGAGGCGCTCGACCTCGCGACGGAAGTCGTCGCCGCGTGCCTCGTAGCCGCCGTCGGGGTACCAGTCGAAGCTGGCGCAACCCGGCGAGAGCAGCACGACATCGGCGTCGCTCGCGAGCTCGGCCGCGCGCGTCACGGCCTCGCGCATGTC
>JALZNU010000353.1 GCA_030857495.1 Actinomycetota bacterium
TGCCTCCCCCGCTCGCCCGCCAGGTGGGCGCGATCGGAGCGATGACCTCGTCACTTCCGACGACCACCGACCCGATCTCCTCCGACGTGCTCGTCACCGTGGCACGGGCATGTCGCGACCGCGAGCAGCTACGCGTCCGCTACACGGACCGCGACGGTCACGTCACCGACCGCACCGTCGACCCGCATCGGGTCGTCAGCACGGGGCGACGTTGGTACCTCGTCGCCCACGACCGGGACCGCGGTGCGTGGCGAACGCTGCGGCTCGATCGCTTCGGCGACGTTCGCGCGACGGGGCACCGCGTCGAACTGCACGATCCCCCCGACGCCGTGTCATTTGTCCAGCGGGCAATCTCCGTCGAGCCCTACCGCCACCAGGTGCGCGTCGAGATGCTCGCGCCGATCGACGAGGTGCGTGTGCTCGTCCCGGCGACGACGGCGACGCTCGAAGCCACCGACGACGACACGACGATCGTCGTCACCGGCTCCGACGACATCGAGCTCGTCGCCTTCCACCTCCTGCGTCTCCACATCACGTTCCGCATCCTCGAGGGCGACGAACTGTTCGACGCGCTGGCCTCGTTGCGCGCCCGAATCAGCGACGTCCTGCACGACGTCCTGTAAGGATGACGCCGACACGACAGCGAGGTCATCGAGGACATCGAAGAGAGGACCAGTCATGCTCTTGCCGGCACGGATGATCGGGGTCGCAACGGCGATCTACAGCGCAGCGCTCATCGTGAGGCCGTCGGTGCTCACGAAGCCGACGGGACTCAGCACATCCAACGACGACGTGACGACCGCGGCTCGCGTGCTGACACGAGGCATCGCCGCCCGTGACCTGGTGAGCGGACTGGCGATGGCGGCGGCCCCCACCGCGGCCGGTGTGCGCCTCGCCGCAGCAGTGCGGATCGGCGCCGACGCCGCCGACGCCACCGGGTTCGGACTCGCCCTGCCCGACCCCGCAGCGCGCCGCAAGTCGGCACTCGTCGCCGCGGGGTGGGGCCTGCTCACCGTGCTCGCACTCGCGGCCGCCCGCGACGACTGAGGCCCCCGGCACCGACGTCGGTAGCTCCGTGCGAGCGCCGGTACGCCGGCCGAGGAGACTGGCTCGATGCGCCGCGAGTTCGAGCTGTCACTGGGCGACGATCTTGCACACATGGTGGAGCACGGCTACCCGCCGGCGACGGGGCCGAGCCGGCGCCTGCCCGTCGACGTGTACACCTCACCCGAGCGGCATCGCCGCGAGCTTGCCGCCTTTGCGGCCCGTCCCGCGGCTGCGGTGCACGCCAGCGAGATCCCCGACCCCGGTGACTTCGTCACCGCGCAACTCGGCGCGACGCCGGTCATCGTCACCCGCAACCGCGACGGCACGATCAACGCCCTCGTGAACGTGTGCGCCCACCGTGGGGCGACGGTCGAGCACCGACCCTCGGGCTCCCAGCGCGTGCTGTCGTGCGGCTTCCACGGCTGGTCGTACGACCTCGACGGGTCGCTGCGATCGGTCACCGACGAGCGGTTGTTCGCTACCGAGCGTTGCGAGCGAGGCCTACGCCGCCTGGCGTGCGAGGAGCGCCACGGCATCGTGTGGGTCACGGTCGACACGACGGGCACGTCCGGGCGAAACGCCGCGCCGATTACAGTGCGGGACTGGCTCGGCGACGAGCTCGACGACGTGTTCGGATGGCTCGAGCTCGACGCGATGACGATGCACGCGACGAAGGACATCGACGTCGCCTGCAACTGGAAGATGCTCACCGACGGGTTCCTCGAGCTGTATCACCTCAAGTTCCTTCACCGGGACTCGATCGCGCCGTATTTCCCCTCCAACCTGATCGTCACCACCCTGTACGGTGACCACCTCGCGACCGTGCTGCCGAAGAACCGCCTCATCCGCCACATCGCCGAGCAGCGACGCGACGAGTGGCAGATCCTCGAGCACCTGGCGATGCCGTTCGTGCTCATGCCCGGCACCGTCGTGCAGTGGCAGGCGGGCCACGTCGAACTGTTCTCCTTTCGCCCACACCCCAGCGATCCGACACGCACCCTCTGTCGACTCTCGCTGCTCGTGCCACCGCACCAGGCATCCGACACCGCGCTGTGCGATCGCAACTGGGAACGCGTCCGCGACACGATCCCCGGGGAGGACTTCGTGGTGGCCGAGCAGGTGCAGGCCAATATCGACGCCGGCGCGCTCACGGAGGTGCAGATCGGCCACAGCGAGCGGTTCTTGCTGGAACATCTGGCCGCCGTCGACCGTCTCGTCGCAGCGACCACTCCCGAGGCCACCCGCGACGACGCCGTCGTGATCGACCCGCCGGCGTTGCGAACCGCAGCAGAGATCTGACGACCCCGTCGCGCCCCCCGACTACGGTCCGGAGCGTGCAGGACGAGAAGCTCTGGAACGGAATCGCAACCACCGCTGCGGTGACCGCAGTGATCGCCGCCAAGCCCGTGGTCGAGCGGATCTGGCGTGCCACCTTCCGTTCCGAGCCGCCGGGCAATCCCGCCGCCGACGAAGTGCAATGGCGCGATGCCCTGGCATGGTCGGTGTTCACGGGCGCCATCGTCGGCGTGATCCGGCTCGTCGCCCAGCGCGGCGCAGCGAGCGCGTGGCGCAAGCGGCGTGGCATGTTCCCGCCCGGCCTGGCGTCCACTCGCTCCTGACGCGACCGCACGCCAGTCCGCAGCT
>JALZNU010000354.1 GCA_030857495.1 Actinomycetota bacterium
TTGTTCGGCATCTCGGCGCCGATCGCGACACAGCTGGCCGGTGATCTCGGTGCGTTCAGCCTGGCCGGGCTGCTCTACGTCGGCGCCGCGATCGCCGTACTGCCGCTGCTCGGCCGCTCCCGTCCGTCACGATCGACGGTGCGTCGTGCCGCACCCCGACTTGCAGTTGCCGTGGTCATCGGCGGCGCGGTGGGTCCGGTACTGCTGGCTGCGGGCCTGAGCTACGTGTCGGGAGCGACGGCATCGTTGTCGCTGAACCTCGAGCTCGTGTTCACGACGATCGTCGCCGCGGTCGTCTTCCATGAGCACATCGGCCGCCGGGTCGCGGCAGGTACAGCGCTCGTGGTGGCGGCCGGCGCGGTGCTGGCGTGGTCTGACAACACCGACCTGCGCTGGGGTGTCGTGCTGATCGCTGGCGCGTGTCTGTGCTGGGCGGTCGACAACTGCGTGACGGCGGCGTTGGACGACCTCGCACCGGCGCACATCACGTTCGTCAAGGGCGTGGTCGCCGGCGGCGCGAACCTGCTGATCGGCGTGCTGCTCGACGGCGCGGCGCCGGCGGCGCCAGTGCTGTGGGCTCTGGTCGTCGGAGGGTTCGGCTACGGCGTGTCGATCACGTTGTGGGTTGCCGGAGCCCGCGAGCTCGGTGCCGCACGCGGCCAGCTCGTCTTCGCGACGGCGCCGTTCGTCGGCGCACTGGTGGCGTGGATCGTGCTCGGCGACGCAGTGACGGGGCGTCAGGTGGTGTCGCTGGTGATCGCCGCGATCGGCGTCTCGTTCGTGCTGGGCAGCGATCACGAACACGGTCATCGTCACGGGGCCGTCGAGCACGAACACGAGCACGTGCACGACGACAGTCATCACGCCCACGCCCACGCCACCGTCGTCGGCCGACATCAGCACGCACACTTCCATCGCGAGGTCGTGCACCAGCACCCGCACGTACCCGACATCCACCACCGCCACGAACACGGTTGACAAGAACCACTTGACCTTCATGTCGAGTCGAACCTTTACGATCAAGGAGTGAGCAGTTACACGATCGGCGATATCGCTCGCCGCAGCGGGTTCAGCGCGTCGGCGCTGCGCTACTACGAAGCCATCGGGCTGGTAGAACCATCGGGCCGCACGGACGCGGGGTACCGCCTCTACGACGGCGAGGCGTTGACGCGGCTGGCGTTCATCGCCCGCGCCAAGCAGCTCGGCTGCTCGCTTGAGGAGGTCACCGACCTGGCAGGCATCTGGGACGGGCAGCAGTGCGGGCCGGTGCAACGAAGGTTCCACGCCCTCGTCACCGCCAAGATTCGCGATGCCGATGCGCAGATCGGCGAGCTGACGGCGTTCGCCGAGCAACTCCGCAACGCCGCCAAGCAGCTCGACGCCGAACCCGTCGACGGCCCGTGTGGCGCCGGCTGCGCCTGCGTCACTGGTGACGGCGGCGCAACTGCGGGCGAACGGTCGCCGGTCCCGATCGCCTGCACGCTGGAGGCCGGGTCGATGCCCGACCGCATCGCAGCGTGGCATGCCGTCCTTGCCACTGCAACGGACCGTGTCGAGGTCGACGGCGGGTTGCGCATCGAGTTCGGCCACGAAGTCGACGTCGGCGAGCTCGGCCGGCTCGCCGCCGCCGAGCAGCAATGTTGTGCGTTCTTCTCGTTCCTCCTCACGGTCGACGCCGCCGGCGTCGCGCTCGAGGTGCGAGCACCCGAGCTCGGGGCGGCAATGCTGACAGCCCTGTTCGGACCCTGAGACTCGAAAGCGCTCCCGATCTAACCTCCCGCTGTGCCCGAGCCGGATTCGCCATCGCGACTCGCGCGTCGGCTCGGCACGTTCGACGCCGTAGTGATCGGGCTCGGCTCGATGATCGGCGCGGGGGTGTTCGCAGCCATCGGACCGGCGGCCCGGGCGGCGGGAAGCGGTCTGCTCGTCGGACTGGCGATCGCGGCCGTCGTTGCCTACTGCAACGCCACGTCGTCGGCGCAACTCGGCGCGGTCTATCCGGCATCGGGCGGGACCTACGTATACGGGCGGGAACGGCTCGGCCCGTTCTGGGGATACCTCGCCGGGTGGGGGTTCGTCGTCGGCAAGACCGCCAGCTGCGCAGCGATGGCGTTGACGTTCGGCGCCTACGCATGGCCTGAATGGCGACGGCCGCTCGCCGTTGCCGCGGTCGTCGCACTCACCGCCGTGAACTACCGGGGCGTGCGCAAGACCGCCTGGCTGACCCGCGCCATCGTGGCCGTGGCGCTCGCCGCGCTCGCCGTGGTCGTGGTCGGTGCGCTGGCCGGCGGGCAGGCATCGACCGACGACCTCGGGCCACTCACGGCAGGGGGTTGGTCGGGAATCCTCGAGTCGGGCGGGCTGCTATTCTTCGCCTTCGCCGGCTACGCACGTATCGCGACCCTCGGCGAGGAGGTCGTCGATCCAGCCCGCACGATTCCGCGAGCGATCCCCATCGCGCTCGGCGTGACGCTCGGCGTGTACGCGGTCGTCGCCGTGTCGGCGCTGCTTGCCGCCGGACCGGGGGCACTTGCCGAGTCGACGGCGCCGCTGGCCACCGCCGTGCGCGCCGGCTCGCTCGACTGGCTCGCGCCGGCCGTTCGGATCGGCGGCACGGTCGCCGCGCTCGGTGTGCTGCTGTCGCTGATCGCCGGCGTCAGCCGCACCGCATTCGCAATGGCCGCCAACGG
>JALZNU010000355.1 GCA_030857495.1 Actinomycetota bacterium
TCGCCACCTCGCCCACCTGTGGCCGCTTGCCGACGTCAGCGTCACGCCGTCGATCTTCCCAGAGGCGTTCGGCATGGTCGCTGCGGAGGCGGCGTCGTGCGGGTCGCCGCCGCTCGTCGCACGGCACTCGGGTCTCGCCGAGATCGCCGCCGCGCTGGAGGCGGAGTACCCATCCGATCTCGCACATCTGGCCTCGTTCTCACGAGGCGACGGCGAGCAGCTGCGGAGCCGGCTCGACGAGCTGCTCGCACTCCCGTCCGACCGCTGGCGCGAGCTGTCGCAGGCGTCCCGACGAGCGGTCGAGGCGAAGTGGAGCTGGGCGAAGATCTCCGATCGAATCCTCGAGGTCGCCTCCCTGAGGAATTGAGGTCGGTGTCGACGAGCCCGCGGCATCAACGGCGGTCGTCGAGGAAGCGGAAGCGCGAGCGCACGTCGGCCACCGTTGCCGGGTCGATGTCGGCGAGCACGATCGACTCTGTCTGCGCTGCGCCGGCGAGCACCTCGCCGAGCGGATCGATGATCCGGCTGTCGCCGGTGTAGTCGAGGCCACCGCCCGAGCCGACCCGGTTGACGCCGACGACGTACGCCTGGTTCTCGATCGCCCGCGCAACGAGCAACGAGCGCCAGTGCGCCCGCCTGGCCGCCGGCCAGTTGGCGGGCACGAGATAGAGATCGGTGTCGTGAGCAGTGGCCCAGAACTCGTCGGCGAAGCGCAGATCGTAGCAGACGAACGGTGTGACCCGCAGCCCGTCGATTTCAACGGAGACGAACTCCGAGCCGGCACGGAACGACCGCTCCTCGCCGCCGTACGTGAACGGGTGGATCTTGCGGTAGCGGTGCATCTCGCCCTGCGGACCGGCGATGACGAGCGAGTTGTACGGGCGGCGATCCTCGTCACCGGGTGCGAAGTCGGCGGGCAGCTCGGGGCACGATCCCGCGACCCACACGTCGTGCTCGGTTGCCTGCGCGGCGAGGAACGACGACGACGGGCCACCTTCGGGCTCGCCGAGCCCGGGGTCGTCGACGACGAAGCCGGTGGAGAACGTCTCGGTCACCGACACGAGCCGCGCGCCCGCTGCGGCAGCAGCTGCGATCTTCGGCGCCAACCGCTCGAAGTTGGCGTCCCGGTCGCCCCACACGATGTCATGCTGGATCCCCGCAATTCGAACTTGCACGAACCCAAGTGTTCCAGGTGTTCCGGATTCTCATCGCGATCGCGTGCCAGAATTGGCGCCAGATCGCGATGAGAATCCTGACGAAGAAGCTCCAGGGGTTCGGGACGACGATCTTCGCCGAGATGTCGGCGCTCGCCGTGGAGACGGGGTCGATCAACCTCGGACAGGGGTTCCCCGACACCGATGGCCCCGACGAGGTGCTCGATGCCGCCATCGAGGCGATCCGCAGCGGGCAGAACCAGTACCCGCCGGGACCCGGCATCCCCGATCTGCGCCGGGCGATCGCCGAGCACCAGGCGCGCTTCTGGGGCATCGAGGTCGACCCCGACCGCGAGGTGCTCGTGACGGCCGGAGCGACGGAGGCACTCGCAGGGGCGCTGCTCGGGATGCTCGACGCCGGCGACGAGGTCGTCGTGTTCGAGCCGATGTACGACAGCTACCAGGCGTGCATCGCCCTCGCCGGCGCCCACGCCGTACCTGTCCTGCTCGCACCCGGCGACGACGGGCGCTACCACTTCGACCCCGACGAGCTGCGCCGTGCGGTCACCGACCGCACGAGGCTGGTCCTGCTCAACACGCCGCACAACCCGACCGGCAAGGTGTTCACGCATGACGAGCTGACGCTCATCGCCGAGCTCGCGATCGAGCGCGACCTCGTCGTCGTCACCGACGAGGTGTACGAGCACCTCGTCTTCGCTGGCGCGGTACACGTCCCGATGGCGACGTTGCCGGGCATGGCCGAGCGGACCCTGACGATCTCGTCGGGCGGCAAGACGTTCAACACGACCGGTTGGAAGGTCGGGTGGGCGAGCGGACCCGCTGCGCTCGTCGACGCAACACGCACGGCCAAGCAGTTCCTCACGTACGTCAACGCTGCGCCGTTCCAGCCGGCGATGGCCGTCGGGCTGCGGCTACGCGACGACTTCTTCTCGGGGATCGCCGCCGACCTGGCGGCCAAGCGCGACCGGTTGAGCGAGGGACTGGCCGCCGCCGGGCTCGACGTCATCACGCCCGAGGCGACCTACTTCACGACGGTCGACATCACCCCGCTCGTGGACGGCGAGCAGGTGACCGACGGGATGACGTTCTGCCGCACGCTCCCCCACCGCTGCGGCGTCGTGGCCGTGCCGAACGAGGTGTTCTACGCCCGCAAGGAGCACGGTCGCATGCTCGTCCGGTTCGCCTGTTGCAAGCGCCTCGACGTACTCGCGCAAGCAGCAACGCGGCTGCGCACGCTGGCGCAGCCCAGGTCAGCCTGACGCCGGCGTGACGTCGCGCCGGGCGTCCGGCGAGGCAGTGGCGCTCGGCTCGCGACGGCGCTTCATCGCGTACATCTCGGCGTCGGCCGTCCGCACGAGTGCCGCCACGTCGGCTCCGTCGGCGGGGAACACGGCGACGCCGGCGCTCGCCGTGACGTTGACACCTGAGGGAGCAGACACGCCGGCGACGGCGGCGCACAGCTCCCCTGCCCGACGCGCAGCCGCCTCCCGGCCCGCGCCCACGAGCAG
>JALZNU010000356.1 GCA_030857495.1 Actinomycetota bacterium
CGCTGGTTGGAGGCGAGCATCGAATCGTCGTGCGCGCTCGGGTCCTGATCGTCGACGTGGTTGCAGTGCACGGTTACCCGGTCGCCCGACTTCCAGTTGCGCACCGCCGAGCCGACTCGCAGCACGACGCCCGAGGCATCCGAGCCGACGATGTGCTGATCGAGCGCATGTCGCTTGCCCCACACGCTCTCGCGGCCGAGACGGTCGAGGAACCCGAACGTCGGGAGCGGCTCGAAGATCGATGTCCAGACGGTGTTGAAGTTGATCGCCGACGCCATCACGGCGACGTAGGCCTCGTCGGGAGCGAGGTCGGGCGTGGCGACGTCGTCGACGTGAAGGCTCTTCGCAGGGTCCTTGTCGTCGGACTCGACGCCCTCGAACATCCCCGTGTCCTCACGCCGCACGAAGGCGGCCCGGTAGTGGTCGGGGATCTCGAGATGGGCGAGGTCGTCGCCGGACGCGCCGGACTGGATGGCCTCGAGGATCTGATCCATGCGAGGACGCTACTGCTCTGCTTGGCGTGCGCAGGCTGCTGGTAGTCGTCCGCTGCGCTTTCTCCTCGCGCCGCGTGCGGCTCGTCGCTGGCGCTTCCCTCGCCGCTCTGCCTTGGCGGGCTCGTCGTCCGCTGCGCTTTCTCGTCTACTGGGGGCGGGCTCGTCGTCCGCTGCGCTTTCTCCTCGCGCCGCGTGCGGCTCGTCGCTGGCGCTTCCCTCGCCGCGCGCCGGTACGTGTGTCGTGCTGCTGGCCCCGGGAAGGATGGCACGGGACGAGTACCGTTCAACGCATGAGTGGTTCCTACATCGTCGCCGGCGCCCGCACCCCGATCGGGAAGATGAGCGGCGCACTCGCCTCGCAGACGGCGGCCGACCTCGGCGGTGTCGCGATCGCAGCCGCGCTCGAGCGCGCCGGCGTGGCGCCCGAGGACGTCGACCACGTCATCGTCGGCCAGGTGCTCATGGCCGGACAGGGCCAGGTGCCGTCGCGCCAGGCGGCGTTCAAGGCCGGGATCCCGATGAGCGTGCCCTCCGTCAACGTCAACAAGGTCTGCCTTTCGGGACTCAACACGATCTACCTCGCTCACCAGATGATCGCCGCCGGCGAGGCCGACATCGTGGTGGCGGGTGGCATGGAGTCGATGACCAACGCGCCGTACCTCGCGCCGGGCGCCCGTGGCGGCTTCCGCTACGGCAACACCGAACTGAGCGACGCGATCATCACCGACGGGCTGTGGTGCGCCTTCGACTCGGTGCTGATGGGTCTCGGCACCGAGCGCTACACGGCGAAGGACATCAGTCGTGAGGAACAGGACGAGGCCGCCGCCAAGTCGCACGAGCGGGCCGCCGACGCGATCAAGGAGGGCCGCTTCGCCGACGAGATCACGGCCGTGGAGATTCCCCAGCGCAAGGGCGACCCTGTGGTCGTCGAGGAGGACGAGGGCGTCCGCCCCGGCACGACGGCCGAGAGCCTCGGCAAGCTGCGGCCCGCCTTCGACAAAGAGGGCACGATCACCGCCGGCAACGCCTCGCAGCTGAGCGACGGCGCCAGCGCCGTCGTGATGATGTCGCGTGCAGAGGCCGAGCGCCGCGGCGTCACGCCGCTCGGCGAGTTCGTCGGCTACGGGATGGTGGCCGGACCCGACTCGGCGTCGCTGCTGCACCAGCCGAGCGGAGCGATCACTCGCGCCCTCGAGCGTTCCAACATGGAGCTCGGCGCGGTCGATCTCTTCGAGATCAACGAAGCGTTCGCCGCTGTCGGCATCGCCTCGATGCGTGACCTCGGCATCAGCGACGACGTCGTCAACGTCAACGGCGGGGCGATCGCGCTCGGCCACCCGATCGGCATGAGCGGTAACCGCCTCGCGCTGACGCTGTTGCACGAGCTGGCGCGACGCGGTGGTGGCACCGGAGCCGCTGCGCTGTGCGGTGGTGGCGGCCAGGGCGACGCCCTGCTGGTTCGCACCGTAGAGTAACGACTTCGTCATATCGTCTGCGTTGACGTGGCGGCGGCCGCATCGGTATCGTGACGCCCACAGCGCCACTGGCAGTTGCTCCCCGTCTCACTTGCAATGTCGATGGCGTTCGGGGCATCGTCGCGAGATCGGAGTCCGCCCGCTCTTGACCGCGACGATGCCCCGGCTGTTCTTCGGGCGCTGACGTCAGACGGTGACGTCGCGGCGGCCCTCGAGCGCCCGTCCGAGCGTCAGCTCGTCGGTGTACTCGAGATCGCCACCCACCGGCAGGCCGCTGGCAAGGCGGGTGACTCGGATCCCGAGCGGAGCGATGAGGCGGGCGAGATAGAGCGCCGTCACCTCACCCTCGGCGTTGGGGTTCGTGCAGAGGATGATCTCCTCGATGTCCTCGTCGCCGATGCGCGTGATCAGCTCGCGCACCTTGAGGTGTTCGGGGCCGACGCCGTCGAGCGGGTTGAGTGCACCCATCAGGACGTGGTAGCGACCCTTGAACTCGCCCGTGCGTTCGACGGCGACGACGTCGCGCGGTTCCTCGACGACGCACACCGTGTGCGTGTCGCGCCGGTCGTCGCTGCACACGGGACACAGCGGACCGTCGGCGACGTTGAAGCAGCGCTCGCAGAACTGCACCCGCTCCTTGGCGTCGACGATGGCTCGTGCGAGTCGCTTGGCGTCGTCGACCGGCAGCTTGAGCACGTGGAAGACGATGCGCT
>JALZNU010000357.1 GCA_030857495.1 Actinomycetota bacterium
GAGAAGAAGGTCACCGCCAACCTCCAGTCGCGCATCGACTCGATGAACATGGAAGACCGCATCTTCGAGGTCGTCATCCCGATGGAAGAGGTCGACGAGTTCCGCAACGGCCGCAAGCAGACGGTGCAGCGCAAGGTCTTCCCCGGTTACCTGCTCGTCCGGGCCCGCATGGACGACGAGTCGTGGTATTGCATCCGCAACACGCCCGGGGTCACCGGGTTCGTCGGTCAGAGCCGTCCGGGCCAGAAGCCGACGCCGCTGGCGCGCAAGGACGTGCGCAACTTCCTCTCGGCGAAGGCCACCGACCCCGAACGTCAGGCACGGCGCAAGCCGAAGCTCGACTTCGAGGTCGGCGAGAGTGTGCGGGTCAGGGAAGGTCCGTTCGCCGACTTCTCCGGCGAGATCGCCGAGATCAACGCCGATCACCTCAAGATGAAGGTGCTCGTCAACATCTTCGGGCGCGAGACCCTCGTCGAGATGGACTTCGGCCAGGTCGCCAAGCTCTAGACGCCGACACTCCGCACAAGAAAGAACACTCATGGCAAAGAAGAAGGTCGCTGCGATCGTCAAGGTGCAGATCCCGGCTGGCAAGGCGAGCCCTGCGCCCCCGGTCGGCACCGCGCTCGGTCCGCACGGCGTGGCCATCATGGACTTCGTGAAGGCGTACAACGCCGCCACCGAGTCTCAGGTGGGCACGATCGTCCCGGTCGAGATCACGATCTACGAGGACCGCACGTTCCAGTTCATCCTCAAGACGCCGCCGACGCCGGTGCTGCTGCGCCAGAAGGCGGGTCTCGACAAGGCCGCCACCGAGCCGGGCAAGCAGCTCGCCGGGCGCGTCACCGAAGCCGACGTCGAAGAGATCGCCAAGATCAAGATGCCCGACCTCAACGCCTACGACCTCGAGGCTGCCAAGCAGCAGGTTCGAGGCACAGCGAGGTCGATGGGCATCGCCGTCACGTAACTGTTACTGCTGTGCTCGGTTCGCAGGCAAGCTGCTCGCCTCACCTGACGTGCTCGTCGCCGCCGCTGCGCTTCGGCGACTGAGTCACTGAGCTCGGTTCGCAGGCAAGCTGCTCGCCTCGCCTGACGAACTCGTCGCCGCCGCTGCGCTTCGGCGACTCGCCATGCTCCAGGCCTTGTAAGATCGTCTACCGAACACCTACATGATCCACCCGGGAGTACCTCGCCCGGGGGTCATCACCACTGAGGGAGACAGACAATGTCAGGGAAGAAGTACGCGAACGCGCAGATGCAGTTCGACCGCGACTCGTTCTACGGGCCCGTCGAAGCGCTTGGCCTCGTCAAGTCGATGGCGTCGGCCAAGTTCGACGAGACCGTCGACGTGGCGGTCCGGCTCGGCGTCGATCCGCGCAAGGCCGATCAGATGGTACGTGGCACTGTGGCGCTGCCGTCGGGCACCGGCAAAGACGTCCGCGTCGCCGTGTTCGCTGCCGGTGACGCTGCCGTGCAGGCACGCGAGGCGGGCGCCGACCAGGTCGGCGCCGACGACCTCGCAGCGCAGATCGAGTCGGGCAAGTTCGACTTCGACGTCGCCATCGCCACGCCGGACATGATGCCGCTCGTCGGCCGTCTCGGCCGCGTGCTCGGCCCACGTGGGCTGATGCCCAACCCGAAGACGGGCACGGTCACGAATGATGTCGGTCGCGCTGTCGAGGAGTTCAAGGGCGGCAAGGTGGAGTACCGCACCGACCGCTACGGCAACATCCACATGCAACTCGGCAAGGCGAGCTTCGAGCCCGACGCGCTCGAGCGCAACTTCCGCGCCTTCATCGACGAGCTGCAGCGTGCCCGCCCGGCGTCGGCGAAGGGTCGCTACATGCGCAAGATCACGCTGTCGTCGACGATGGGTCCCGGCGTGCGCGTCGACACCGGACGCCTTCGTCCCGACCCTGACTGACGGCGCTAGCCTTCATCGTTCACATACGTTGCTCGCCCGAGACCGTTGGTTGGTCGTTCAGACCGGTAATGGCAGTTCGCTGCCGCCAGCGCAGGTGTATGCCCCGAACGCACGCCGTCGCTGACGTCGTGTCGCTCCTCGAGGTGTTCGCCATGCGAGCGCCACGAGTTGAGAGAGGAGGTGTACACCACATGACGAACGACGACGCGACTGACGAGATCGTCGCCGACGACGCCAACCCGTTCGCTCGCGAACCGCGGGCCGACAAGGTCGCCGTGGTCGAAGAGATCAACGGCAAGCTGGCCGAAGCCGGCGCGGTCTACGTCAGCGAGTACCGCGGCGCGACGGTGGGCCAGATGGCCGATCTGCGCAGCGCACTCCGCGAAGCCGGTGCCCAGCACAAGATCTACAAGAACACGCTGGCCACCCTCGCCATCCGCCAGGCAGGACTCGGTGATCTCGAGCCTCTGCTCGACGGACCCGTTGCCCTGACCTTTGCCGGTGAGGATTCCGTTGCCGCAGCGAAGGCGCTGGCCGACATCGCCAAGCGCAATCCGCTGGTGGTGCTGAAAGGCGGCATGCTCGACGGCAACGTGCTGACGGCCGACGACCTGAAGACGTTGGCGAGCATGCCCTCACGTGAGGAGCTGCTTGCCCGGCTCGCCGGCGGACTGCACGCGCCGCTGGTCAAGACGGCCGGCCTGTTGCAGGCGCTGCCGCGCAACCTCGCCTACGGCCTCAAGGCCCTGATCGA
>JALZNU010000066.1 GCA_030857495.1 Actinomycetota bacterium
GGCACACGCGGCGCGAGGAGAAAGCGCAGCGGACGACGAGCCCGCCATTGGCACGTGCCGAGGGAAGCGCCAGCGACGAGGCACACGCGGCGCGAGGAGAAAGCGCAGCGGACGACGAGCCCGCCATCGATACGGCTACGGTCGCCCCATGGGTCTGCTCGACGGCAAGAACATCGTGGTCACCGGCGTCCTGACGGATGCCTCGCTGGCATTCGCGGTTGCTCGCCTCGCCCAGCAGGAGGGTGCCGAGGTGGTGCTGACCGGCGCAGGACGTGGGCTCAGCCTCACAACGCGGACGGCGCGCAAGCTCGAGCGTCCCGCCGATGTCTTCGAGCTCGACGTCACGAAGCCAGAGCACGTCGCCGCGATCGGTGCCGCGATCGGCGCCACTTGGCCACGGATCGACGGTGTGCTGCACTCGATCGGGTTTGCGCCCGAGGCCGCGCTGGGTGACGACTTCCTCGCTGCGACGTGGGACGACGTCAGCACGGCGATCCACGTCTCCGCCTACTCGCTGAAGGCGCTCGTCGACGCGTTTGCGCCGCTGATGACCGAGGGTGGGTCGATCGTCGGTCTCGACTTCGACAACTCGCGGGCGTGGCCCGCCTACAACTGGATGGGCGTCGCCAAGTCGGCCTTGCAGAGCGTCAATCGCTACCTCGCCAAGACGCTGGGCCCGAGCGGCGTGCGCTGCAACCTCGTCGCTGCCGGTCCGGTGAAGACGATGGCGGCAAAGTCGATCCCCGGCTTCTCACAGTTCGAGGACATCTGGGACAGCCGTGCGCCGCTCGGATGGGACGTGACCGATCCGACGCCGGTCGCCAAGGCCTGCGTCGCCCTCCTCAGCGACTGGTTCCCCGCCACGACCGGCGAGATCGTCCACGTCGACGGCGGCTTCAACGCCATGGCCGTCTGAAAGCCGTCTGAGTGACGAACAACGACGACAGGTTGTCGTTGTTCGTCACTCAGACGGTGTTGGGGGGGTCAGCGGTATCGTCCGGGACGTGAACCGGTTGGGACAGGAGAGCTCTCCGTACCTGCGGCAGCACGCCGAGAACCCGGTCGAGTGGTACCCGTGGGGGGCCGAGGCATTCGACGAGGCTCGCCGGCGCGACGTGCCGGTGCTGATCTCAGTCGGCTACTCGTCGTGTCACTGGTGTCATGTGATGGCGCACGAGTCGTTCGAGGACGCCGACGTCGCGGCGAGGATGAACGAGCTGTTCGTCAACGTCAAGGTCGACCGCGAGGAACGTCCCGATGTCGACGCGATCTACATGGACGCCGTCCAGGCACAGACCGGCCGGGGCGGCTGGCCGATGACGGTGTTCGCGACTCCCGCCGGTGAGCCGTTCTTCGGGGGCACGTACTTCCCCAAGTTGCAGTTCCTCTCGCTGCTCGCCGGCGTCGACGACGCCTGGCGCACCAAGCGCGCCGAGCTCGCCAACAACGTCACGGCCCTCACCGACGCCGTCCGCCGCAGCGGCTCGTTCACACCCGGCAGCGGCGTCCCCGGCTACGAACCCGTCAACGCCGCGCTGAAGGCGCTCGCCTCGTCGTTCGACCGAGAGTGGGGCGGGTTCGGTGCGGCACCGAAGTTCCCTGCGACGATGAACCTCGAACTCGTGATGCGCGCCCACCTCCACAAACCGTCGGAGGCCAACCAGCTCGTCGTCACCACGACGCTCGATGCAATGGCATCGGGCGGGATGTACGACCACCTCGGCGGTGGCTTCTCGCGGTACTCGGTCGACGCGCACTGGATCGTGCCGCACTTCGAGAAGATGCTCTACGACCAGGCGTCGCTCGTGCGGGCGTACACACGGGCCTACGCGTTGTACCGGCACGAGCCGTGGCGCCAGATCGTCGCCGAGACGGTGGATTACGTCGCGTCGATCCTGCACCGCCCGGGCGGCGGCTTCTACTCCGCCGAGGATGCCGACTCGCTCGACGAGACGGGCCACTCCGTCGAGGGCGCGTTCTACACGTGGACGCCCGACGAGGCTCGTGCCGTGCTCGTCGCCGGCGGGCTCGATGACGACGAGATCACCGCGGTGACAGAGTGGTTCGGGATCACCGGCGAGCCCAACTTCGAGGAACGATCGATTCCCAACCGCCTGCACGCCCGAGGCCAGTGGGCCCGTCCCGACGAGATCGAACGCGGGCGCCAGCTGCTCTTCGATGCCCGGGCGACGCGTCCGCGCCCAGGGCTCGACGACAAGGTGCTCACCGAGTGGAACGCGATGATGATCGGCGCGCTGGCCGAGGCAGGGTTCGTGTTCGACGAGTCGGCGTGGATCGACCTCGCCGTCGAATCGGGCGAGTTCCTCCTCGACGAGTTGCGTGGCGACGACGGACGGTGGAGCCGCAGCTGGCACGAGGACGCGCAGCCACATGCCCGGCATCGTGCCCTGGCAGCGGACCACGCCGCCCTCGTCGACGCGTTCGTGCGCCTCGGCGAGGCGTCGGGACAGGCTCGCTGGACGACGGCCGCGATCGAGGTCGCGGATGCGATGCTCGACCACTTCTGGGACGTCGATGACGGCGGTCTGTTCACCGTGCCCGACGACGGTCCTGCCGACGGCACACCGCTCATCGTGCGCCAGAAGGACGTCGTCGATGGGGCCGTCCCCTCTGCCAACTCGACGGCAGCGCTCGGGCTCGGACGGCTCGCCGCGCTCACGGGCGAACCACGCTTCGCGCAGCACGCCGATCGCATCCTGACGTTGATGGCACCACTGATGCAGAGCTCGCCCACGGCATTCTGCGTCGCGCTCGCCGCGCTCGATCAGCGACGAACGGGGCTCGTCGAGGTCGTCGTCCCCGGCAGCGAGCACGATCTCCTCGATGCCCTCAGGTCGACATGGCGGCCCGAGGTCGTGCTGGCCCACGGCGAACCGTTCGACTCACCGTTGTGGGAAGGTCGAGTCGCCGGCAACGCCTACGTCTGCGAGCACGGAGCCTGCCAGCTCCCCGTCACCGACGCCGACGGTCTCGAGCAACAACTCGCCGACCGCCACGCTGCCTCCTGATCGTCGCGACCCCAGGGGGTCAGCGCGACGCGCGCCACGCGCCTCGGTGGATGATGTCCTCGGGGCGGCGACGACGGCGACCGGCACTGGCACCTTCGTTGCCGGCCGGCGTCTCGTCGACGTCGGCACGCCACCCGAGCGCGATCGCCCCGAGCAGCTCCATCTGCGGCGGGATCTGCAGCATCTTGCGCAGTTTGGTCTCACCCTTGAAGACCCCGAAGAACAGTGCACCGAGCCCCTCCGCCTCTGCGGCGAGCAGAAGGGTCATCACGGCCATCGAGGCGTCGATCGTCCAGTACGGCACCGGCCAGGCGTCAACGCCGGATCCGAGGCCGGTCGCCGACTTGTCCGGCTCGGAGTAGCGGTCGAGGTACGCCCTCGGATCGGCGAGGGGCAGGGCGATGACCGGTGCCTCGAGCAGCCGTTGCCAGCGGAACGAGCGGCGGCCCATTGCCGGCAGGGTGATGTCCCAGAAGTGCGCCGTCTCGTCGCCCTCCAAGACGACGAGGTGCCATCCCTGCGACTTCCCTGCGCTCGGGGCTCGCGAGGCGAGATCGACGAGGCGGCCGACGAGTGCCGGATCGATCGGATCGGGCCGGAACGCCCTCGTCATCCGCCGCCGGCGGACGACGTCGGCGAGCGGGTCCATCGTGGCCGCGCTTACGAGCGCGCGCCGAGCTTGACCAGTTGTTCTGCCATCACCCAGCCGTAGACGATCATCGCCCCGCCGTCGTCGGGGCGCACGTTCGCGAACAGCTTCGACACGTCGGGGTCGACCTTTTCCGGCTTCAGCGGCTCGGTGTCGACGAACCCGTCCTGGCTCCCGGAGGCGACCACGAACGACGCGTCGTCGTACGTCTTGTCGACCGAGAACCGCTTGGCGAGACGCCGGCCCCACGCCCGCTCCTCGCCGACCGCCCGGACGCCCGGAGACGGCGTGACCTCGGTGAGATCCTTGAACGCCTCGACGCCCGCCGCTGACACGAACCGCGAGCCGACGACGACGTCCTCGTCGGGGAACGCCATCAGCGCACGGTGGTAGGCCTCGCTCATCAGCCCTCGCAGCACCGTGTCGCGCCGCGACGTCCTGCGCACGCTCAGCAGGCCGAGCAGCACGCATGGCGTGCCGCCGATGCGCTCGAGCGTCGAGAACGAGTAGCCGGCGAGGCGACTGCCGTCGCGGGCCGTGGTGACCAGCACCCAGTCCTCCTTCGCCTTCGACAGGGTGCCGATGTCGAAGGATCCGTCGAGGGATGCCATCTCGTCGAGATCGGAGTCGGTGAGCGCAGATGCGTCGTTCGTCGAGACCTGGAGTGTCATAGCGCGCCTCTATTCTGCCACCGATCGGGCGGACGTGACCAACCGCCCGCGTGTTGATGCTGGGGCGACGGTCTTGCGTTGTCGCTCAGAGGATGACAGCGTCGTGTCCGAGCAGGGTGCGTAGCTCGCCGGCGGCACGATCGACGTCGACGCGATAGCTCTCGCTGAGGCGCAGCAGCCGACCGTCGCCGAGCTCGACGTGCACCTCGGACTCACCGGGATGTTCGGCGATGATGCGCTTCAAGTCGATGATGAGCGCGTGCGTCAACCGCTGCGCCCCGAGGCGGAGGCGCACCGATGCCGACGCCGGCTGGTCGAGACCGGTCAGCACCTCGACCGTCTGACAGTTGATCGAGACACGGTTCTCGTCGCGACGGTCGACGCGGCCGCGCACGACGACGATCGCGTCGTCGGCGAACTTGTGGCCCTCCTCGGCGAGCGTCCTCGGGAACACCGTGACCTCTACGGAGGACTCCAGGTCCTCCAGCGCGAACGTGGCCATCAGGTCGCCCCGTCGCGTGTAGCGCCGTTCGAAGCCGGTGATCACACCACCGACGACGACCTGAGAGCGGTCCTCCATCTCCTTGATGCTGGCGATGGCCGTCGGCGCCCGCCGCCGCAGCGCGGCTTCGATGCCCATCAGTGGATGGTCCGAGACGTACAGGCCGAGCATCTCCTTCTCGGCGCGTAGGCGGTCGGTCTTGTCGAACTCGACGTCGGGGATGCCGACGAGGTCGTTGTAGCCCAAGATGTCGCTCGACTCGTCGTCGTCGAAGAAGCTCATCACTCCCTGCTGGCGGTTGCGGCGGCGGGCGACGGTGGCCTCCACGATCTGCTCGAACACGGTGAGCAACCCCATCCGTGGATGCGCGAAGGAATCGAAGGCGCCTGCCTTGATGAGCGATTCGACGGTCTTGCGGTTGAGTACGGGCTCAGGGACTCTCTGGGCGAAGTCGTAGAAGTCGACGTACGGCCCGTTGGCGTCTCGCTCGTCGAGCAGCTGCCCGACGACGGCGCTGCCGACGTTGCGGACCGCGGCGAGTCCGAACGTGATCGCACCTGGACTGCCCGGTGGCAGCTCGACGTCGTCGGGCACCTCGTCGGGCCACAGCGCGACGAACTCGTGGCGCGAGCGGTTGACGTCGGGCGTCAGCACCTTGATGCCCATCGACCTCGCATCGGCGAGGTAGATGGCTGCCTTGTCGAGGTTCGTGCGCACGCTCGTCAGCAGGCAGGCGAGGTACTCGACGGGATAGTGCGCCTTGAGGTACGCGGTCTGGTAGGCGACGAGGCCGTAGCCGAAGGCGTGGCTCTTGTTGAAGGCGTAGTCGGCGAACGGCTCGATGATGCCGAACAGCTTCGTGCCGAGCGCCGTCCCGTACCCCGTGCGCTCGCACCCGTCGATGAACTTCATTCGCTCCTTGGCGATGAGTGCGCGATTCTTCTTGCTGCACGCCTTGCGAAGGTTGTCCGCCTCGGCGAGTGAGTAGCCGGCGGCACGCTGCGCGACACGCATCATCGACTCCTGGTAGATCATCAGCCCGTAGCTGTCGCCGAGCAGCTCCTCGAAGTCGGGGTGGAGGTACTCGACAGGCTTGCGACCGTTCTTGCGGTCGGCGTAGTCGTTGTGCATGTTGGCCGCCATCGGCCCTGGGCGGTACAGCGCGATGAGCGCTGCGACGTCGTCGAACGTGGTGGGTGCGAGCGCACGCATGAGCGCCCGCAGCGGCCCGCTCTCCAGTTGGAACAGGCCGATGCCGTCGCCGCGCGAGAGCAGCTCGAACACCCCGTCGTCGTCGAGGGCGACGCGATCGATGTCGAACTCAGCGTCGCGCTTGGCTCTGATCATCGCCACGGTGTCCGTGATGACGTCGAGGTTGCGCAACCCGAGGAAGTCCATCTTGAGCAAGCCGAGCTCTTCGACGCCGTGCATCTCGTACTGCGTCACGAGCGGTGCCGACTCGGGGTCTTGGCCGGATTCCGGCTTGCGCTGCACCGGGAGGTACGTCGTCAACGGGTCGCGGGTGATGACGACGGCCGCGGCATGGATGCCGTCGGAACGGCGCATCCCTTCGAGCCCCCTGGCGACCTCGACGATACGCTTCACGTCGGGATCGGCGTCGCACATGCTGCGCAGCTCGGCGGCGGCCGTGTAGCCGTCGGCGTAGCGGTCGTTCTGTTCGAGGCAGTAGCGCAGCGGTGTGTCACGTCCCATGACGAGCGGCGGCATCGCCTTGGCGATCTTGTCGCCGAGCCCGTAGGGAAACCCGAGCACCCGCGCCGAGTCGCGCACGGCCTGGCGGGCCTTGATCGTGCCGAACGTGATGATCTGGGCGACGTGGTCACGCCCGTACTTGGCCGCCGCGTAGCCGATCAGCTCGTCGCGGTAGCGGGAGTCGAAGTCCATGTCGATGTCGGGCATGGAGATGCGGCTCGGGTTGAGGAAGCGCTCGAACAGCAGGTCGTAGCGGATCGGATCGAGGTCGGTGATGCGCAGTGCGTAGGCGACGGCGCATCCGGCGGCCGAGCCACGGCCTGGTCCGACGCGGATCGCACGGTCCCGCGCGTAGCGGATGAGGTCCCACACGATGAGGAAGTACGCAGAGAACCCCATGTCGTTGATGACCTTGAGCTCGTAGGCGATGCGCGCGACCGCGTCCTGGGGCAGCTCGTCACCCCAGCGTTCACGCGCCCCCTGCCAGGTCAGCTGTTCGAGGTAGCTGGCGTTGTCGGCGACACCTTCGGGCAGCGGGAAATCGGGCAACGTCGGTGCGCCGAACTCGATGTTGACTTCGGCGCGCTCGGCGACCCACAGCGTGTTGTCGCACGCCTCCGGCACGTCCTTGAACAGGTAGCGCATCTCCGACGCCGACTTGAGGTAGTGCTCCTCGCCGTCGAACTTGAACCGATTGGGGTTCGACAGCACATCCTGGGTCTGCACGCAGAGCAGCGCGCCGTGGGACTCGTGGTCCTCACGATGCGTGTAGTGCGAGTCGTTCGTCGCCAGCAGTGGGGCGCCGATCCGCTTCGCGAGCTCGATCAGCTTCGGGTTCGTGCGGCGCTGCTCGGCCAACCCGTGGTCCTGCAGCTCGACGAACAGGTTGTCGCGGCCGAAGATGTCCTGCAGCCGAGTGGCAGCTGTGAGCGCCCCCTTCTCGTCGTCGTGCAGCATCGCCTGCAGCACGTGGCCACCGAGGCAGCTGGTCGTCGCGATCAGCCCGTCGTGGTAGCGACTGAGCAGGTCCCAGTCCATCCGCGGCTTGTAGTAATAGCCCTCGAGGAACGCCAGGCTCGAGAGCTGCATCAGGTTGCGGTAGCCCAGATCGTTCTCGGCCAGCAGGGTCAGGTGGTAATAGAGCTTGTGGCCACCCTCGACGTCACCGCCGGAGTCGTCGACCCGGCCGCGCCGCGCCGGACGCTCGGTGCGGGTCTCGTAGGCGAGGTACGCCTCGGTGCCGATGATCGGCTTGATGCCCTGGGCGTTGCACTCGCGATAGAAGTCGAGCACGCCGTACATGTTGCCGTGATCGGTGATGCCGAGCGCCGGTTGACCATCGGCGATCGCCTTGGCGACCAACTCGGGCAGCCGTGCTGCGCC
>JALZNU010000067.1 GCA_030857495.1 Actinomycetota bacterium
TCTCGGCGCCCTTGCGTCCGTCGGCACGCAGCACGCCGTAGCCGATGTTCGCTCGACCGTCGGGCAGTGGGAACGACCAGGCGTAGCCGGGCAGCAGGTCGGCCTCGAACCACACGTACAGGCGACGTGCGGCCGGGCCCGTGACGCCGCTGACGTACTGCCGGAAGGCGTGCCACTCGCCGAGGTCACCGGACCGGGCGAGGCCGAGCGAACGGCGCACGGGGCTCCACATGCCGTCGGCTGCGATCACGTGACTCGTCTCGATCGCGGTGCCGTCGTCGAGCTCGACGACCGTCCGGTCTCGGGCGCGGGTGAGACCGGCGAAGCCGGTGCCCGTGCGCAGCGTCGCACCCGTCTTCGACACGAGGTCGACGAGTGCGGCGTCGAGCTCGCAACGCGGAGCGACCGCGGCGTACGTACCATCGGCCGGGAGCGAAAGCTCGACCTCACGTCCGCTCGGTGCACGCAGCAATGCCTCGTCCACGACCGTCCAGCGCGCGATGGCGCCCGGATCGAATCGCAGGGCCGCAAGCTCGCGTAGCGCCAGTGTGGTCAACCCGTCGCCGCAGCACTTGTCACGGGGGAAGACGGCCTTGTCGCAGACGACGACCGTGCGTCCGGCATCGGCGAGGTGGATCGCCGCCGCCGCACCGGCTGGTCCGGCACCGACGACGACGGCATCGGCGGACAACACATCGCTCAGGCTACGGAGCGGGCCGGCTGCGTAGCATCGCCTCGTGTCCCCGCCTGCCCCGATCCGCTGCGTCGGGGTGATCGCCATGATGCACCAATGAGCGGGCCGCTCGTGCTCGGACCACGGGCCGGCGCGAAGGCGGTGCTGCCACTCGCCGCCGCAGTCTGCGTATTCGGGGTGACGTTCGGCGTGCTCGCCGAGGATGCGGGCATCGGTGGTGTGGCGTCGATCGTGTTCGGCGTCATCACCTTCGCCGGTTCGTCCCAGTTCGCCGCTGCCGGCGTCCTGTCGGCAGGAGGCACCGTGACGGCGGCGATCGTCGCCGCATTGCTGCTGAATGCCCGCTACGTGCCGATCGGCATCTCGGTCGCCCACGCCATCGACGGAGCATGGTGGCGGCGCCTCGCGAAGGCGCAGCTCGTCGTCGACGAGTCGTGGGCGGTCGGCCACCTCGGCGGCGGGCGCTACGACGGCGGCCGGCTGCTCGGCGCCGGACTCGTGCTGTACGCCGCGTGGATCACGGGGACCACCATCGGCGTGCTCGCCGGCGACGTCATTGGTGACCCAGAGACGCTCGGGCTCGATGCCGCGTTCCCCGCGCTGTTCCTCGCGCTGCTCATCGGTCAGATCGACGGTCGCCGAGCGCTCTTCGCTGCGGCTGCCGGCGCGGCGATCGCATTCGCGCTCGTTCCCCTCGTCCCGCCGGGTGTACCGATCATCGCCGCCAGCGTCGCCTGCCTGCTCGGCCTTCGTGCGACAGCTTCGACCGGGGCGATGGCGGTGCCCGACGAGGGCGAAACGACGCCGGGCGGCGGCGCGCCATGAGCGAGCCGCGCGAGCGAACCATCGTCGCGGTGCGCCGCTGCGCAGCAGCGGAGCGGTCATTGGTGCACCGCCCGTCGTCCCTGTCGTTCGTCCGCGCGGCCGAGGTGCACCGATGAGCGAGGCGTGGCTGCTCGTCACGATCGTCGGCGGCGGCACGATCCTGGCCAAGGGCGCTGGCCCCGTGCTGCTCGGCCGGCGCCCGCTCGGTCCCCGGCTGGGCGCCATGATCGCCCTGCTCGCGCCGACGCTGCTCGCCGCGCTGCTCGTGACCCAGACGCTGGCCACCGAGCGTCGGCTAGTGCTCGATGCCCGAGCCGCAGGGCTCGCGGCAGCGGCAATCGCACTGGCGGCCAGAGCGCCGACGCTCGTCGTGATCGCCGTCGCCGCGGCGACCGCCGCCATCGTCCGGCTCGCCTGAGCGTCACTATGGTCACGTGCGATGAGCGGACTGTGTGAAGGACGGGTCGTGGTGGTCACCGGTGCCGGGCGCGGGATCGGTCGCGAGCACGCGCTGAGCCTTGCTCGCCACGGCGCCAAGGTGGTCGTCAACGACCTGGGCGGCAACGTCGACGGCACCGGCGAGGACGTGTCGCCTGCCGATCAGGTGGTTGCGGAGATCCGAGACCTGGGTGGCGAGGCTGTGGCCAACGGCGACAGCGTGTCGGACTGGGAGGGCGCGCGACGGCTCGTCGACACGGCGGTCGATGCGTTCGGCGACCTCCACGCCGTCGTCAACAACGCTGGCATCCTGCGCGACCGGATGCTCGTCAACATGTCGGAAGAGGAGTGGGACGCGGTGGTCTCCGTCCACCTCAAGGGCACGTTCGCGCCGAGCCGCTGGGCGTGCGCCTACTGGCGTGATCGATCGAAGGCGGGCCACGCCGTCGACGCCAGGATCATCAACACCACATCGGTGTCGGGCATCTACGGCAACCCGGGCCAGACGAACTACGGCGCGGCGAAGGCCGGGATCGCCGCCTTCACGGTGATCTCGGCGCTCGAGATGAGCCGGTACGGCGTCACGGTCAACGCAGTCGCTCCGGTCGCCCTGACGCGGATGACCGAAGGGCTGGCGCCTGCACCGCCGACCGACGAGGAGCGCGAGCAGCGCGACCCGCGCTGGATCGCGCCGATCGTGACGTGGCTAGCGTCGGAGGAGTCGGCGGGCGTGACGGGACGCGTCTTCGAGGCCTCCGGGTCGATGTTCGGGCTCGCAGAGGGCTGGTCGCGCGGCCCGCGCACCGAACCGATCGACGATCCCACCGCGCTCGGCGCCGTGGTGGAGGGCCTCGTCGCCGAATCCCGGGCGAACGCCGGCATGGACGGCGTGCCGGGCTCGTGGCCGCAGAAATGACACAAAGGAGTCATCACCATGCCCCTCAATCCTGAGGCCGTCGGCACCCGCTCGGAACCGAGCGAGGTCTCGTGGACGAGCAAGGACACCCTCCTCTACGCGGTGAGCGTCGGCGCCGGCACGAACGAGTTGGCGTTCACGACGGAGAACACGGCCGATGTCGACCAGCAGGTGCTGCCGACGTTTCCGGTTGTGATCCCGACAGGCCGCAACAGCCTGTTCAGCGACATCGGCACGTTCAACCCCGCACTGCTCGTGCACGGCAGCCAGACGGTGATGCTGCACCAGCCGATCCCGCCGAGCGGCAGCGCGTCGGTCGTCGGCGAGATCATCGCGATGTACGACAAGGGCAAGGCTGCCATCGTCGTGCTGGAGACGCAGGCGACGCTCGACTCGGCGCCGCTGTACACGTTGCGCTCGAGCCTGTTCATCCGTGGCGAGGGAGGTTGGGGCGGCGAGCGGGGACCGTCCGGACCCCAGAACGTGCCACCGGACCGCGATCCCGACCACGAGATCACCTACACGACCTCACCCGATCAGGCGCTTCTGTACCGGCTCAACGGAGATCGCAACCCGCTGCACTCCGACCCGGCCTTCGCTGCGATGGGTGGCTTCGATCGCCCGATCCTCCACGGGCTGTGCACCTACGGGTTCACGGGGCGTGCCCTCCTGCACGCCTGCTGCGACGGCGATCCGACCAGGCTCCACCAGATCGAAGGACGATTCGCCTCACCCGTGCTGCCCGGCGACGAGCTCACCGTGCGGGCATGGGACATCGAGCCCGGCGAAGCCGTCTTCACGACGTCGGTCGGCGATCGCGCTGTCATCGACCAGGGCCTGCTGCGCCGCAGCTGACGGCGGCGGCCCTATCACGGTCTGGGCGGATTCTCTTCCAGCAGTTGAGAGAATTCCCGCCCAGAGCGTGGAATGGGACGAATCCCGCCCAGACGGTGGTGAGGGGGACAGCGACGGTCAGCCGGCAGCGGCGAGGGCGACGACGTCGTCGAGAGCGACGTCGCGACGTTCGCCCGTTCGCCGGTCACGCAGCTCGACGACTCCCTCGACGAGTCCACGACCGACCACCACGATGGTCGGCATCCCGAGCAGCTCGGCGTCGGCGAACTTGACGCCGGGCGACACGCCGACGCGGTCGTCGAGCATCACCCGCATCCCTGCCGCCTCCAGCCGCTCGGCCAGTTGTTCGCCGGCGGGGAACTGGTCGCTCCCGGGCTTGCCGGCGATCACCACGTGCACATCGGCCGGAGCGATCTCTCGTGGCCAGCACAGCCCGAGTGGATCGAGCGTCGCCTCTGCGATGGCCGCCACGCAGCGCGACACCCCGATGCCGTAGGACCCCATGGTCACCGTGGCCTGCTTGCCGTTGGCATCGAGGACGGTCAGGTCGAACGCCTCCGCGTACTTGCGCCCGAGGGCGAAGATGTGGCCGATCTCGACGCCCCTCGCCAGGTGCAGCGTGCCGCCACATTGCGGGCAGGGATCGCCGTCGACGATCACCGTGGCATCGATCGTGCCGTCGCCGTGGAAGTCGCGTCCCGCGACGAGCCCGATCACGTGGTGCCCCGCCTCGTCGGCGCCCGTCACCCAGCTCGTGCCGTCGACGACGCGAGGATCGAGGAGGTAGCGGATGCCGTGCTGTTCGCCGAGCGCGCCGGGACCGATGTAGCCCTTCGCCAGCTGCGGGTGGCCGGCGAAGTCGTCGTCGCCGAACGGTCGTGGCTCGCCGGGGAAGAGCTGCGCTTCGAGTCGTTTGAGGTCGATGTCACGATCGCCGGGGATGCCGATGGCGAGCGGCTCGCGGCGACCGTCGGGATTGGTGACCATCATCAGCAGGTTCTTCAGCGTGTCGGCAGCGGCCCACGGGCGATCGTCGCGTGCGAGGTCGTCGCGGGCGTTGAGCAGGTCGACGAGCGTGCGGATCGTCGGCGTGTCCGGTGTGTCGTGGGACCTGGCGGGCGGCGCGTCCGTCGCGTCGACGGGATCGGGCGGCGGCGTGGTGACGGCCTCGGTGTTGGCAGCGAAGTCGCAGTCGTCGCAGCGCACGAACTCGTCCTCGCCGACGTCGAGCGGGGCGAGGAACTCCTCGCTGTGGGAACCACCCATCGCCCCCGACAACGCGCTGACGATGACATAGGGCAGCCCGAGGCGGTCGAACGTGCGCACGTAGGCGTCGCGGTGACGCTGGTACGAGGCGTCGAGGCCGGCATCGTCGACGTCGAAGGAGTAGGAGTCCTTCATCACGAACTCGCGACCGCGCAGCAGCCCGGCACGGGGGCGGGCCTCGTCGCGGTACTTCGTCTGGATCTGATAGATCCACAGCGGCAGGTCCTTGTACGACGAGTACAGGTCCTTCACGAGCAGCGTGAACATCTCCTCGTGGGTGGGTGCCATGAGGAAGTCGGCGCCGCGACGGTCCTGCAGGCGGAACAGGTTGTCGCCGTACTCGGTCCAGCGACCGCTCTTCTCGTACGGCGCCCGCGGCAGCAGGGCGGGGAAGTGGACCTCCTGGAAGCCAGCGCGATCCATCTCCTCACGGACCACGCGCTCGACGTTGCGGTACACGATCCAGCCGAGCGGCAGCCATGTGAACCCGCCAGGCGCCGCACGCCGCACATAGCCGGCACGCACCAGCAATCGGTGGCTCGGCACCTCCGCGTCGGCAGGATCCTCACGCAGTGTTCGCACGAACAGCGTCGAGAGCCTGAGCACCGGGGCACCCTATCCCCGGAGCGATATAGTGAAATCTCCATTCTTGGTGTCGAACCGGAAGGCGTGGGAAGTTCCCACGCCTTCTTTACTGAGGAGGGTCAGGGAAAGGAGGTTCGCCATGGCAACGACGACGAGCCCCGTCCTCGACCGCGTGCGCAACCTCGTGACCCCCATCACCGACGACCTCGACCTCGACCTCTACGACATCGAACAGCGCGGCGCCACGCTGCGCGTCACCGTCGACACGAAGCCCGGCAGCGAGGGTGGCATCACACTCGACACACTGGCACTCGTGACCCGCCTCGTCTCGCGAGAGCTCGACCACGACGACCCGGTCCCGGGCCGGTACACGTTGGAGGTCACGAGCCCGGGCGTCGAGCGGGCGATGCGAACGCCGGCACATTTCCAACGCGAGGTTGGCAAGGTCGTCAACGTGCGCCTCAGCGACGTCGCGAGTTACGAGCGCCGCGTGCAGGGCACGCTCGAGTCCGCCGACGACGACGGCATCGTGGTCGACGGCACCACCGTCCGCTACGACCAGATCGACAGGGCGCGCACCGTCTTCGAATGGGGCCCGTCGCCGAAACCAGGCTCGCCCGAGCACCGGCGCGAGCGGAGCCAGAAGCGCGAGGAGATGCAGTGAGCAAGCGAAGCGCGCAAAGCGAGCAAGACATCAGCGAGGTTCACCGATGAGCGAGCCCTGCGAGCGAACCATTGTTGCGGTGCGCCGCTGCGCAGCAGCGGAGCGGTCATTGGTGCACCGCCCGTCGTCCCTGTCGTTCGCCCGCGCGGCCATGGTGCACCGATGAGCAGTCTCGACATGTCCGAGGCGATCCGCCTTCTCGCACAGGAGAAGGGCTTTTCGGAGGATGCGTTGCTCCATGTCCTGGTCGAGGCCCTCGCCTCGGCCTACAAGCGGCGTGACGGCGCCGCCGACGAGGTCGTCGTCGAGATCGATCCGCAGACGATGGACTTCCGCTTCATCGCCTACGACCTCGACGAGGACGGCAATTGGATCAACGAGCGCGACGACACGCCCAAGCGCGAGGAGCTCGGCCGCATCGCCGCCCAGACGTTCCGTCAGGTGATGAGCCAGCGCATCCGCGAGGTCGAGCGCGACCGCAAGTTCGAGGAGTACGCCAACCGCGAGGGCGACCTCGTCACCGGCATCATCCAGCGCACCGACCAGCGGTACACGCTGCTCGACCTCGGCCGCGTGGAGGCACTGCTGCCCCAGGCCGAGCAGGTTCCCTACGAGCGGCCACAGCAGGGCGACCGGGCGAAGGCCTACATCGTCGAGGTGCGCAAGACCGTCAAGGGTCCCCAGATCGTCGTCAGCCGCACGCACCCCGGCCTGATCAAGCGCCTGTTCGAACTCGAGGTGCCCGAGATCGCCGACGGCATCGTCGAGATCCGCGTCTGCGCCCGCGAGCCGGGGCACCGCACGAAGATCGCCGTCTGGTCCAACGACAACAACGTCGATCCCGTCGGCGCGTGCGTCGGTGCACGTGGCGGACGCGTGCGCATGGTCGTCAACGAGCTGCGCGGCGAGAAGATCGACATCATCCAGTTCTCCGACCATCTCGAGGAGTTCGTCGAGAAAGCGCTGCAGCCGGCGAAGGTCACCCAGGTCAACATCTCCGACGATCGCACGCAGGCCGACGTCATCGTCCCTGACCACATGCTCAGCCTCGCCATCGGCCGTGAGGGCCAGAACGCCCGCCTCGCCGCCCGCCTCACAGGAGTGCGCGTCGACATTCGATCCGAGACCCAGGTGGCAGAGGGCGTTCCGGCGCACGGCCGCGGTCTCGAGGAGGGCGTCGAGTACGAGGAAGGCCAGTGGGTCGGCAACACCGAGACGGGCGAGATGGAGTGGCACTCGGCCGACGGCAACGTGACGTCGGAGGCCGACTGGCTCGCCCAGCAGGCCGCGGGTGCGCGGGCAGCCGCAGCCGAGCACGCAGCCGAGCACGCGCCGGTGCGCCGCGCCGCCACCAACGTGCCGGCGGTCGAGACGCCGGAGTTGCCGGAAACGCCGGACACCTCCGATGCCGAGCCGGCAGAGCCGGCAGCCGACGCCGAGCCGGCAGAGCCGGCAGCGCCAGAGTCTGCAGAGGAGCCTCAGCCGGCTCCAGCCGACACTGCGTGACTCGCCGAGTCACAGATGCAAGAACGAGTGTGTCCCGGCACACTGGTTCGACAACGAATGAACGGAAACCCGAAAGGTTGAATCGCTAGGTGCCGAAGAACTATCGAGTGCACGAGCTTGCAAAGGAGCTGGGCATGACCAATGCCGAGCTCCTCGCGCTGTCCGACCAGATGGGTGTCGGCGCGAAGAGTCA
>JALZNU010000358.1 GCA_030857495.1 Actinomycetota bacterium
GGCTCGTGCTCGTCCGGCGGGAGTACCCGACGGCGATCGGACCGGTCGACCTCGTCTGCCGCGACGCCGGCGGTGCCGTGGTCGCCGTCGAGGTGAAGCGGCGCGGCGAGATCGACGGTGTCGAACAGCTCACCCGGTACGTCGAGCGGCTTTCGCTCGACTCGTCGCTCGGCCCCGTGCGCGGCGTGTTCGTGGCCCAGCGGGTCAAACCGCAGGCGCGTATCCTCGCCGAAGCGCGCGGCTACCGCTGCGTCGAGGTCGACTACGACACCCTCCGCGGCATGGCCCCCGACGACCTCCGCCTCTTCTGACCTGTACGACCGCTCCCGGTCCACGGCCCCACCACCGTCTGGGCGGGATTCGTCCCACAACCCGCTCTGGGTGGGATCTCCGTCAACTGCTGAGAGAGAACCCGCCCAGATGACGCCCCGAGGCGCTGCGTCGCCTCGCCCAGGGACGGGTCACGGCGACGGGCAGGAGCGGGCGATCGCGTACGGTGACGACCATGCCGCACGAAGTACGAGGAGTCGTCGCCAGAGCGAAGGGTGAACCGGTCACGATCGAGACGATCGTCGTCCCCGACCCCGGCCCGGGTGAGGCGCTCGTGGCCGTGCAGGCGTGCGGGGTGTGCCACACGGACCTGCACTACCGCGAGGGCGGCATCAGCGACGATTTCCCGTTCCTGCTCGGGCACGAGGCCGCGGGCGTGGTGGAGGCGGTCGGCGACGACGTCACTTCGGTCGCGCCCGGTGACTTCGTCGTGCTCAACTGGCGCGCCGTGTGCGGCATCTGTCGGGCTTGCAGCCGCGGACAGCCGCAGTACTGCTTCAACACGCACAACGCGACGCAGATGATGACGCTCGCCGACGGCACCGAGCTGTCCCCGGCGCTCGGCATCGGTGCCTTCGCCGACAAGACGCTCGTCGCCGCGGGCCAGTGCACGAAGGTCGACGCCGAGGCGCCGGCGAGCGCCGCCGGCCTCCTCGGCTGCGGCGTGATGGCCGGCCTCGGTGCGGCCATCAACACCGGCGGCGTCAAGCGTGGCCAGTCGGTCGCAGTGTTCGGCTGCGGCGGCGTCGGTGACGCAGCGATCGCCGGTGCGCATCTAGCCGGGGCGACGACGATCGTCGCCGTCGACATCGATGATCGCAAGCTGGAGTGGGCGAAGGACTTCGGGGCCACGCACACGTGCAACTCCGCGAACACGGACCCCGTCGAGTACATCCAGTCGGTCACCGGCGGCTTCGGCGCCGACGTGTGCATCGAGGCGATCGGCAACCCCGCCGTCTACCGCCAGGCGTTCGAGGCCCGTGACCTCGCCGGCACCGTGGTGCTCGTCGGCGTGCCCCGACCCGACCAGAAGATCGAGCTGCCGTTCCTCGAGGTGTTCGGACGTGGCGGCGCCCTCAAGTCGAGCTGGTACGGCGACTGCCTGCCCAGCCGGGACTTCCCGATGTTCATCGATCTCTACCGCCAGGGCCGCCTCGACCTCGACCGATTCGTCAGCGAGACGATCACGCTCGACGACGTCGAGGCGGCGTTCCACAAGATGGAGGCCGGCGACGTCCTGCGCTCCGTGGTGGAGATGTGATCGAGCTCGTCACGACCGACGGCATCTTCGCCCTCGACGGAGGGGAGTGGGAGGTCACCAACAACATCTGGATCGTCGGCGACGACCGCGAGGTCCTCGTGTTCGACGCCGCCCACGATCATCAGGCCATCGTCGACGCCGTCAATGGCCGCAGAGTGAAGGCGATCGTGCTCACCCACGGCCACAACGACCACATCAACGCCGCCGTCCCGCTGCGCGAGGCCGTCGATGCACCCATCCTGCTGCACGATGCCGACCGCATGCTGTGGGACACCGTGTGGCCCGGCGACGAGCCCGACGGCCGCGTCGATCCTGGTACCACGATCTCGGCCGGCGGCCACGAGCTCGGCATCGTCCACACGCCGGGGCACTCCCCCGGTTGCTGCTGTTTCCACGACGTCGCCGGTGGGCGCGTGTTCACGGGCGACACGCTGTTCTGCGGCGGCCCCGGTGCCACCGGTCGCAGCCACTCCGACGAGCCCACCATCGTGGCCTCGATCCGGGGTCAGCTGCTCTCGCTTTCCGATGAGACGATCGTGCACACCGGTCACGGCGACACCACCACCATCGGCGCAGAGCGTCCCGGCGTCTTGGCGAGGGCAGAAGAGCTCGGCATCTAGGACCAACCGTCAGGACACCCGGAGCAGGCGGCCGAGCGCCAGCCAGCCGGCAGCCGATAGGGGTCGCCTACATTGCTCGCATGCCGAGGATCGAAGGCGTCGTCCAGCACTACGACTGGGGTGACACGGCGGCGATCCCAGAGCTGCTGGGCGTCGAGGCGGACGGCAATCCGTGGGCCGAGCTGTGGCTCGGCACGCATCCCTCTGCGCCGACGGTGATCGTCGGTGACGGTGCATTGTCGGACGTCAGCGGTCCGCTCCCCCACCTGATGAAGGTGCTCGCCGCTGCCCAGCCGCTCTCGATGCAGGCGCACCCGAGCGCCGAGCGAGCACGGGAGGGCTTCGCCCAGGGCACGTATGTCGATCCGTACCCGAAGCCGGAGATGCTCTGCGCCCTCACGCCCTTCCGAGCCCTGTGCGGGGTGCGCCCGCAGGGGTCGACCGACGAACTGCTGCGA
>JALZNU010000359.1:0-661 GCA_030857495.1 Actinomycetota bacterium
CCGCGACGCGGTGCGCGCGCCGCACGGCGCCTCGGCCGATGGCGCCTACCCGGGTACGTGCCGGGATCTCTCCGACGCCGCGCGGGCACGCCGGAGCCGCACTCGCCCACCCGCGCTGCGGCTGCGGACGGACGGCGCGACCCGTGCCGTCGACGACGAGGTGGCGGGGACGTTCGTGGGCACCACCGACGACTTCGTCATCCGGCGAAACGACGGCGTGCCCGCCTACAACCTCGCCGTCGTGCTCGACGACTGGGATCAGGGCGTCACCCAGGTGGTTCGTGGCGACGACCTGCTGTCCACCACTACTCGCCACCTCGTGCTGCAAGAGCTCGTGGGTGCTCCGACGCCCCGCTACGCACACGTCCCGCTGGTGCTCGGACCGGACGGCGATCGCCTGTCGAAGCGCGACGGCGCGGTCACGCTGGGCGGGCTGGCCGAGCGTGACGTCACGCCGCCGGCGGTCCGGGACGCACTGCTGCAGTCGCTCGGCATCCCGACCGCAACGGGCGACGTGGAGGCTGCGATCGATGCCTGGCGAGCGGCTCGACGAGATCCGGGCCGCCATCCACTCACCACAGTCACGCTCGACGAGCTGGAGCGAGCGTGGTCACCGTCTCGGGACGCGCAAGGGCGGGCCCGCTGATGCGGACCCGCCCTG
>JALZNU010000359.1:671-2669 GCA_030857495.1 Actinomycetota bacterium
CGACGAGGGGCGGCTCGCCGATCGTTCTGCGCACGCCCTACCGGCATGCGTTCTGCGCAAGCATGTCCGGAAGGAACGGGTGTCAAACATGGATTTTTCCGCAGTCAGTCGGGGGGCGCCCGTGCGAACGGATGTCCGCCTGGGTAACGTCATCGCGGTGATCGGGACACCACGTCGACTCGCAGGCGCTGCGGCAGCCCTGGTGCTCGTCGGCTTCCTCGCCTCGTGCTCCGAGCAGGTCGCCGCGCCGCCTTCCCCCGAGACCCAGCCCGCCACCACGCAGGTCGAGTCCACGACGCCGGCGACCCGCCGTCCGCGTCAGACCACGACCGCCGTCGCCACGACGCCCCCCACCGAGAAGGCGACCACCACCACGCAGAAGCCGACGAACACCACGTGGCCGTCGCCCGTGGTCGCGATCGGGGCCGCCCGGTCACCGATCGCCGCCGTCGGGCAGTCGAGCGGCTCGTCGACGGCGGTGCTGCAGCAGCGACTACTCGATCTCGGGTTCTGGCTCCAGAGTGCCAGCGGCTCCTACGACCTCACCACGGCGCAAGCAGTCATGGCGTTCCAGAAGTACAAGGGTCTTTCCACAAGCGGCTCGGTCGACTCGGCGACGGCCGCAGCGCTCACGGCGCAGGCCGAGCGCGCTCGTGGTAGGGCTGATGCCGGCACGCTCGTCGAGATCGACAAGTCGCGTCAGGTCCTCTTCGTCATCCGTGACGGCAAGGTCGTCTGGGCGTTCAACACGTCAACCGCCAACGGCGAGAAGTACACCGAGCCCGACCAGAACTCTCCCGGCGAGAAGATCAAGGACGTCGCCATCACGCCCGACGGTCTGTGGCAGGTCGAGCGACAGCGCAAGAAGGGCTGGTGGAAGGGCGACCTCGGTGAGATCTACCGGCCGAAGTACTTCGTCGGCGGCGTCGCCGTGCACGGCTCCAACTCGATCCCCAACTACCCGGCGTCGCACGGCTGCGTGCGCGTGTCGGTGCCGGCGATGGACTTCATCTGGGGTTCCGACCTCGTGCCGCTCACCACACCCGTCTGGGTGCACGGCGAGTGGGGCGGCTGAAGCCCGTCAGACCTCGGTCGCTGCGTTGGTGCGCTCGGCCGCCCGTCGCCTGACGCGCAGCGGGTGGTCCGCTGACGTGAGGCATCTGCCCGTCTCGGCGTCGAAGCGCCAGCCGTGCAGCGTGCACACGACCTGGTCGCACCCGTCGACCGTCTGGATCTCTCCGAACACCGAGAGATCGGCGTTGCGATGCGGGCAGCGCCGCGCCACGACGTAGTCGCCGAGCGTGATGTCGGGCTCTTCCTCGGTCGGTGGGTCGAGCTTGCGTACGGCTTCGGCTTCGGTGCGGCGCATCCGCTCCACCGACAGCGACTTGAAGAAGTTGTAGACGTACTCGTTGAAGTCGCCCTCCCGCCACGCCCGGAAGCGGCACGACAAGAACAGCGAGTTGCTCCAGTCGACCGCCCGCTCGGCGACGACTGTCTCGACGAGTGCACGATCGATCTCGAAGCGGAAACCGTACGGCTCGCCGTCGTGGAGGCGCACCTCGCCGGCGACGAAGTCGACGAGGATCTCGACGTCACCGGCGACGAGCAGGCACGGCGCACCGATGGCGCGCCGCAGCGTGGGAGCCATCGCCAGCAGCGGTTGCCACCACGCCGACAGCGCCGCCACGAGATCGGTGTGCGGAACCTCCCAACGGTCGCGTTCGGTCTTCAGCCACCCGGCCCAGTCCTGCTGGTACTCACGTAGCACGCGCTCCTTGTGCGTCCAGTTGCGCGCCATCTCGTCGCCGGGCACCGGATGCTCGATCGAGATCGCGCCGTCCTCCACCGTCACGGCCGTGCCGGGCATTGCCAGCACGCCGCGGTGGCCCGACTCGTCGAGGCGGGCGAGAAACGACGGTTGGTCCCAGAAGATGCTCGGCTCGTCGCCGTTGATGACGTTGAGGTGGAACAGCTCCTCGTCGAGAAAGCACGGCG
>JALZNU010000068.1 GCA_030857495.1 Actinomycetota bacterium
TGTCCCGAGTACGCGATCACGTTGGAGGACGGCGATGAGTGAGCAGACAGTCGAGCCCGACGAGCGCTCGCACGCAGAGCGGTACGGACCTGTGGCCGACTGGACACGAGACTTCGACCACGCCGACCCGGCGTACAACCGCAACGTCCACGCCGTGTGGGACGGGCTTCGCGACGAGTGCCCGATCGCCCACACCGAGCGCTACGGCGGCGCCTGGCTGCCGACGACCCACGATCTCGTGCGCGAGGTCGCCTACGACACCGATCGCTTCTCGAGCCGTGGTGTCGTGGCGTCGCTCGCCCGGCCGGACATCCCCGCGCCAGTCGGCCCTGCGCCGCCCATCACCAGCGATCCGCCGTTCCATCAGATCGCCCGCCGCCTGCTGCTGCCGCCGTTCGCGCCGAAGCAGATCGAGCCGTGGGAGGACGAGATCCGCATCCTGTGCCGGCAGCGCCTCGACGCCATGGGCGACGTGGAACCGGGCACGACGGTCGTCGACGCGGCACTCGACTACGCGCAGCACATCCCTGTCAACGTGATCTCGCGGATGCTCGGGTTCCCGCTCGGCGACGACGACCTGTTCCGCGAGTTCGTGCACGACACCTTGGAAGGCGTCAACCTGCCGCTGGACGAGCGCGAAGCGTCGTTCGAACGGCTCGACACGTACATCGACGCGCAGGTGCTCGAACACGAGCGCAACCCGCGCGACGACCTCACCAGCTACCTCATGCAGGTCGAGATCGACGGCAACCCGCTGAGCCTCGAGCACGTTCGCGGTTCCATCGTGCTGCTGCTCATTGCGGGCATCGACACCACGTGGAGCGCCATCGGATCTTCCATCTGGCATCTCGCCCAGCACCCGGACGATCGCCGTCGCCTCGCCGAGGACGACGACGTGTGGACGTTCGCGATCGAGGAGCTGCTGCGCGCCTTCGCGCCGGTCACGATGGCGCGCCTCGTCGCCGACGACGTCGACTTCCACGGCTGCCCGATGAAGGCGGACGAGTGGGTGCTGCTGCCGTTCCCCGCAGCGAACCGCGATCCGGCGTTCTTCGACCGTGCCGACGAGGTCATCCTCGACCGGCAGGAGAACCGCCACGCAGCGTTCGGGCTCGGCATCCATCGCTGTCTCGGGTCCAACCTCGCCCGCCTCGAGCTGCGCGTCGCGCTCGAGGAGCTCATCGCCCGCTTCCCCAACTTCGAGCTCGCCGATCCCGAGGCGGTGACGTGGAGCGTCGGCCAGATCCGCGGACCGCGTTCGCTCCCCATCCGGCTTCTCTGATGGCGGCGCGGGCAGACAGCGCAGCGGCCGACGAGCCCGGCTCACAGCTGGACGTGAGGTCAGGTGCCGAGGGAAGCGCCAGCGACGAGGCACACGCGGCGCGAGGAGAAAGCGAAGCGGCCGACGAGCCCGCCACCAGCAGACGAGAAAGCGCAGCGGACGACTATCAGCAGCCTGCGCACGCCACCATTAACGGCACGTGTCACCACGACTGTCCCGATTCGTGCGGCTGGACCGTGACGGTCGAGGCGGGCGTCGCAGTGAAGATGCGTGGTCGCGTCGACCATCCGTACAGCGCCGGCGAGCTGTGTCCGAAGGTGAATCGCTTCATCGACCGCGTCTACGACCCGAACCGGGTGCTGCATCCGTTGCGCCGCGTCGGGGCGAAGGGCGAGGGCCGCTTCGAGCAGGTGTCCTGGGAGGACGCGCTCGGCGAGATCGCCTCACGCCTGCACGAGGCGATCGAGCGTGACGGCGCAGAGTCGGTGCTGCCGTTCAGCGATGCGGGTAACCAGAGCCTGCTGTCCATGATGGGCATGGACGGCCGCTTCTTCCATCACCTCGGCGCGAGCCGGCTCGTGCGTGCCATCTGCGGGCCGACGGTCGGGCACGGCATGAAGATGACGATGGGCACGGGGCTCGGCCTCGACGGGTTGGAGCTGGAACACAGCCGTCTCATCATCATCTGGGGGAGCAACACGCGCCTGACCAACCGCCATCTGTGGCCGACGATCGAGCGCGCCCGCCGCGCCGGCGCCCGCCTCATCGTCATCGACCCGATCCGCACCGTCACGGCCGACGCCGCCGACGAGTTCGTGCAGCCGCTGCCCGGCACCGACATCGCACTGATGCTGGCGATGATGCACGTCCTCGTGCGCGACGGTCTCGTCGACCGTGAGTGGGTCGACGAGCACACGTTGGGCTTCGACGAGTTGCGCGAGCACGTGGCGACGTGGACGCCTGTTCGGGCCGCCGCGCTGTGCGGTATCGAGGCTGACGTCGTCGAACGCCTCGCACACGTGTACGGCACGGTGCGGCCCGCCGCGATTCGTTCGCTCATCGGCGCCGAGCACCACGAGAACGGGGCGATGTTCTACCGCACGCTCGCCGTGTTGCCGGCGCTCGTCGGGGCGTGGAGGGATCGCGGCGGCGGGCTCTCGCGCAGCGTCGGGGCGTACCAGGACGCGTTGGTGGACGAGGACGCGCTCGGGCGCCCCGATCTGCTCGACGGGCGCGAGCCGCGTTGGATCAACATGAGCCGGCTCGGTGAGGCGCTCACCGACGAGTCGATGTCGCCGCCCGTGTCGGCGCTTGTCGTGTGGAACTGCAACCCGCTCGTGATCGTGCCCAACGCCGAGCTGACGCGTCGCGGCCTCGAGCGTGACGACCTGTTCACCGTCGTGCACGAGCAGTTCGTCACCGACACGGCGCGCTACGCCGACTTCGTCCTACCGGCGACGACGCAGATCGAGGTCAGCGACGTCGTCCCACCGTGGGGCCACCTCTGGATGGGCTGGAACGAGGCGGCGATCGCGCCGCTCGGGGAATCGTGCAGCAACACCGAGCTGTTCCGCCGTCTCGCGGCAGCGATGGCGCTGGACGAGCCGGCGCTGCACGTATCCGACGACGAGCTGCTCGCCGACGCGCTCGGCGAACGGGTCGATCTCGACGAGCTGCGGCGGGTCGGCTGGGTGAAGGCGCCCTATCCGGACGATGGGCGCCCGTTTGCCGATGGCGGGTTCCCGACGCCGTCGGGCAAGGTCGAGTTCGTCAGCGAGCGGCTGGTGGCGCTCGGCCAGCCGGCGTTGCCGACGTTCGTGCCACCGCGCGAGGGGCCGCACGGTGACGAGGCGCTCGTCGCCCGGTTCCCGCTGCAGTTGATGACGCCGAAGCAGCACAGCCGGTTCTTGAACTCTGGGTACTCGCAGCTGCCCAAGCACGGCCCGGCGGAGGGCGCGCCGTTCGTCGAGCTCGACGCCGCCGATGCCGCCGAACGGGGCCTGTCGCACGGCGACGTGGCGAGGGTGTGGAACGACCGCACGAGCGTGCAGCTGCCCGTGCGAGTGGAGGGCAGCCGTGTACGCCCGGGTGTCGTGTCGATCCCGTTCGGATGGTGGATGGCACACCATCCCGACGGCAAGGTCGCCAACTCGCTCACCAACGACACGCTCACCGACTGGGGCGGCGGCGTGGCGTACGCCGACACGCTCGTCGAGGTGGCGGCCGCAGGCATCGACGACACAGGAGGACAGGAGCAACGATGACCACGGATGCATCAGCAGGCGCACCGGGCGTGACGACGAAGATCGACCGCGACACCGTGCGCGCGTCGGCGATCGTCAACGCGACACCGGAGCGGATCTTCGACTTCGTCCGCCAGCCGCGCAACCACGCCATCATCAGCGGCGACGAGACGGTGCGCGACAACATCAGCGGGCCGGAACGTCTCGACGAGGGCAGCAAGTTCGGGATGAAGATGCGCGTCGTCGTGCCGTACCGCGTGACCTCGCACGTGAAGGAGTACGAGGAGAACCGGCGCATCGCATGGGCGCACCTCGGTGGCCACCGCTGGCGTTGGGAGCTCGAGCCCGGCGCCGACGGGACGACGACGGTCACCGAGACCTTCGACATGTCGACGGCGGTGTTCCCGCCCGGGCTGCGCCTCGCCGGCTACCCCAAGCGCCACGCCCCCAACGTCACCCGCTCCGTCGCCAACCTCCGCGACCACTTCGCCTGAAGCGAAGCGGTTCTGTCCGCAGCACTCTGCCCACATGGGCACGTTTCGACGGACAGAATGACGGTGCCGTACCGTCGATCCGCATGACGGATCGTCCGCTCGAACCTGACGTCGTCGTCATCGGCGCCGGGTTCTCCGGGATGTACATGCTGCACCGACTGCGGCGCGAGGGTTTCTCCGTGCGCACGTTCGAGGTGGCGTCGGACGTCGGCGGCACGTGGTACTGGAACCGCTATCCCGGTGCCCGTTGTGACATCGAGAGCATGGACTACTCGTACTCCTTCGACGACGACCTGCAGCAGGAGTGGGAGTGGAGCGAGCGCTACGCCACACAGCCCGAGATCCTCCGCTACGCCGACCACGTCGCCCAACGGTTCGATCTCCGCCGGCACATCGAGTTCGACACGAAAGTGCTCTCGATCGTGCTCGACGAGGACGCCGGGCGCTGGACGGTGACGACCGACCGTGCCGGGGAGGTGTCGGCGCAGTTCGTGGTCACAGCCGTCGGTTGCCTGTCGACGACGAAGCAGCCAGAGGTGCCGGGTCTCGACCGCTTCGGTGGCCACACGTACCACACGGGCCGATGGCCCCACGAAGGGGTCAACTTCTCCGGCCAACGGGTCGGCGTCATCGGCACCGGCTCGTCGGGCATCCAGTCGATCCCGATCATCGCCCAGCAGGCACAGCATCTCACCGTGTTCCAACGCACGCCCAACTTCTCGATGCCTGCACGCAATGCGCAGCTGGAACCCGAGTTCGTCGACCAGCGCAAGGCCAGCTACGGCGAGCACCGCGAGCTGGCGAGGCGCTCACGTGTCGGCGTCGTCAACGAGGTCACCGAGGACCTCACGTTGGAGTCCTCACCCGACGAGCGTGAGCGCCGCTATCGCCAGGGGTGGGAGAAGGGCACGCTCTTCGGTCTCAGCTCGACCTTCGCCGATCTGTTGATGGACAAGGCCGCCAACGACACCGTCGCCGAGTTCGTGCGCGACCGCATCCGCGACGCGATCGACGATCCCGACGTCGCCGACAAGCTCGCTCCCAGGAGCCACGCCTTCGGCACGAAGCGACCGTGCCTGGATACGGACTACTTCGCCACGTACAACCGTGACGACGTCTCGCTCGTCGACCTGCACGAGACACCGATCGTCGAGATCACCGAACATGGCATCCGCACCAGCGACGCCGAGCACGAGCTCGATGCGATCGTGCTCGCCACCGGGTTCGACGCGATGACGGGGCCGCTGATCGCACTCGGGATCCGTGGCCGCAACGGCGAGCCGCTCGCCGACCACTGGGCCGGCGGGCCGCGCACATATCTCGGCCTCGGCGTCAACGGCTTCCCCAACCTGTTCACGATCACCGGCCCTGGCAGCCCGTCCGTGCTGAGCAACATGATGGTGTCGATCGAGCAGCACGTCGAGTGGATCGCCGACGCGCTTGCGCACCTGCGCGACAACGGCATGTCGTCGATGGAGGTCCAGCCGGACGCTGAGTCGGCGTGGGTCGAACACGTCAACGAGGTCGCCGACCTCACGCTGCTGCCGACGGCGAACTCGTGGTACATGGGCGCCAATGTGCCCGGCAAGCCCCGCGTGTTCATGCCCTACATCGGCGGTGTCGGCCTCTACCGCGAGATCTGCGACGCCGTCGCGGCCAAGGGCTACGAGGGCTTCGAGCTGTCCTGAGCTGGGTCGTGACCCGCGCACGGGTCGGCAAACGGGGGGTTCACCCGAAGATGCCGGCGACCGGAACACCATCGATGTCGGCGCGACCGAGCAGCCACGCGAGCCGGCGGTGGGGTTCGATGGCGAGCGCCGCAACGGGCAGCCCACCCATCCCCATCGGTCGCCGCGCCGTCCACAACATCTCCATGCGCTTCAGGTCGAGGCGGACGTAGTCGGCGGGCCAGTCGGCGCTGGTGTACCCGAGACCCAGATCGGCGTGGTGCACCTCGGTTTCCCGCCAGCGCCGGAAGGCCAGATCCTCGACTGCGATCAGCGTGCCCGAGGCGCTGCGACCCGACCCTTCCCAGGAGGGTTGACCCGCCCACGCCCGTTCGAGGGTCCAGATCGACGTGCGGACGTCGTCGACCAACTCGTCGAGTGGCCGCATGGAGCCGGCGTCGATGTCGGCGGCGCGCCCCGCTGCGCCGCCCTCGTACTGGTCGGCGACGTCACCGCGGGCGGCCCCGTCGAGCATCCGCACGTGACTGTCGGCGTTGCGGGCGAGGTGGGTGAGCACGTGCCCCACCGTCCAACCGGGCAGCTCGCTCGGTCGCTCGGGCAACGTGGCGCGATCGTCGCTGTCGTCCGCTGCCAGCTCGTCGAGGTGGGCGAGCAGGCGCTGGTGCGCTGCGGCAGCGCCGGCCACGTCACGGTCGAGTGTGGCGCTCATCGGTGCACCGCGGCTGTGTGGAAGATCGACAGGGACGACGGGCGGTGCACCAATGACCGCTCCGCTGCTTCGCAGCGGCGCACCGCAACGATGGTTCGCTCGCAGGGCTCGCTCACTTCAGGCTGCCGTTCGTGACCTGGTCGATGATCTCCAGCTCCTCGGTGATCGGGAGTTCGAGCAGACGCTCGTCGGGTTCGTTGGGGAGGAAGTCGCGCATCAGCGACTCCAGCGCCTCGACGTTGAACACCTCGCGATGGAGCTCGTCGGCCATGTCGTAGCGACGCATCAGCATCCAGTGGAAGAGCTGTGCCGGCTCTCGCTTCGAGCGCAGGTCGGCGGGCACGGCGCTGATGGCCGGTTCGTAGATCTCGGCAATCCAGCGGGCGGCGGCGACAGCGAGCGGCACATCGCGGCTTGCCCGGTGTTCGAGGTGGGCGCGGAAGGCGCTGATGTCGTTGAGCAGGTGGCGTGCCTGGTTCTCCTGCACGTCGAGGCCAGTGAGCCGTCGCAGCTCGTTCGCGTGGTGGCCCTCCTCGACGAGGGCGGGCCGCACCTTGAGCTCGGCGCGATCGAGATCGTGCTCGACGATCAGTTCGCCGACGTCGAACCCGAGGTCGTTGAGCCGGCGGATGCGGCGGTCCACCTCGTGACGGTCACTCGCCGAGATGTGCTCCTCGCTGGTCAGCTCCGTCCAGAGCGACTTGTAGCGCAGGTCGAGCTGTTCTGCCGTCGCGAACGGGTCGATGTCGCTCGGGAGCCGGTCGGCCGCCTGCAGGTCGAGCAGGCCGCCGGCGAAGTTCTCCTTCGCCAGTTGGACGTCGTTCTGGCGCAGGCCGCTGCTGAGCGGCTGATGGTGCTCGGTCGTCTCGGCGTCCACGAGGTACGCCATCAGTGAGCCGGCGTCCCTACGGAACAGCACGTTGTTGAGCGAGCAGTCGCCCCAGTAGAAGCCCTCGAGGTGCAACCGGCACAGCAGCACCACGGCGGCGTCGATCAGTTGGCCCTCGATCCCCGGGCGGCCACCGCCACCGGTGCGCGAGAAGAGGTAACGGTAGGGGAGCGAGAAGTCGAGGTAGCGGGTGATGAGCACGGCCGGCAGGTCACTGCGCTCACCCGGCGCGCCGCGCTGGCGGCCGGTGACGATGCCGACGGCGTCGACGACGGGGAGGTCGTCGTCCTTGAGGAAGCGCAGCGCCGCATACTCGCGCCGGGCGAGCGACTCGGTCGTCTCTTTCAGGGCGAAGATCCTGTCGTCGTCGTCGGCGCCCTTGACGAAGCGCACGACGTGCCGGCTGGCGCCGCGTGCGAGCTGGACGAGGCGGGCGTCGTGCCACTGTTCGAGCGGGGTCGACCAGGGGAGGTCGAACAGATCAGGCGCTTGGCCGGGCACGAACTGGAACCGCACAGGCACTGCGCGATCGTACGCCCGCCCGTCGATTGAGCGCTGACGGCGTCGCTGT
>JALZNU010000360.1 GCA_030857495.1 Actinomycetota bacterium
GCACCCGAGCGCGCGATCTCGCCACGCTCGGCACGGTCGTGGTGGTCGTCCTTGGTGCGGTGCTCGCCGGGCAGCTCAAGATCCGGACCGACGACTCGAAGACGATCCGCGACAGCGACCCGATCGATGCCGGCGGGTGGGGGCCGGTGTTCCGGGTCGACGCCGTGCCGTTCGGCGACGTCTACCTCGTCTCTCACGACGGGCTGCTCGGGTCCTCGGTGTACCGTTACGACGGGACGCGGGCGACCACGGCACGCTTCGACACCGACGCCCGGCAGATCCCGTTCGCCGCGTTCTCTGGCGAGGGTCCGCGCGTGCTGATCATCGGTGCCGCCGGCGGCAACGAGGTGATGGCGTCGCTGACGTACGGCGCGAGCCAGGTCGACGCCGTCGAGCTCAACCCGGTCACGGTGGACATGCTGAACGGACCGCTCGCCGAGTTCTCCGGCAACTTCGTCGACGACCCGCGGGTCAACTACGTCCAAGGTGACGGCAGGACATTCCTCGCCCGCAGTGACGACGAGTACGACATCGTCTGGTTCGTCGCCCCTGACAGCTACGCCGCGTCGAACGCCGCGACGTCGGGCGCCTTCGTGCTGTCGGAGAGCTATCTGTACACGCAGGAGATGATCGAAGAGGCCTACGACCACCTCTCCGACCGTGGTCTCGTCGTCGCGCAGTTCGGCGACGTGCAGCTGAACAACCGCTCCACGAGGACGGCCCGCTACCTCGTGACAGCGAGGGCTGCGCTCGACGGTCGTTCGCGGGGTCCTTTCGGTGAGCACGTCGGCCTCGTGACCGAGGGTGGGCTCGGCGCCTTTGGCAGTATCAGCACGATCATGCTGTCGCGGCCGGGCCTCGACGCTGCGGCCGCCGAGCGTGTCGAGGCGGGGTTGGCCAGCATCGACAAGGCCGAGGCGCAGTACCTGCCGGGCGCGGTGCGCGAAGAGGGGACACTGTCGGACCTCATCGACGGCTCGGACGAGCAGGTCGACGACATCGTCGCCGGCTACCCGTACGAGATCTCGGCGATCAACGACACCCGTCCGTTCTTCTGGCACTTCACCTCGTTCGGCACCGTCGTCTCGGACTGGGATCTCGCCGACAGGGGCGACCCGGAGATCGCGGTCGGCGAGCGCCTCCTGATCGTGCTGCTGCTCATCGCCGTCTCGATCGCGGCGCTCCTGCTGTTCGTGCCGTTCCTGCTGACGAGGCGTCGCAACACGACGGGGCTCTCGACACGGCTCCCGGGTCGGGCACGGTTCTTCGTCTACTTCACGGCCCTCGGCCTCGGCTTCATGCTCATCGAGATCTCGATGATCCAGCGCTTCGCGCTGCTGCTCGGCTTCCCCACGTTGTCGCTGTCCGTGTCGCTGTTCACGCTGCTGATCGCCACCGCCGTCGGCGCCCGCGTCTCCGGGCTGCTGACTCGCCTCGGTCGGGCGGCACTGCCCGCCGTGACGGCGACGCTGATCGTGCTCACCGTGGCCTACATCGTGGCGGCCGACCCCATCACCGATGCCGCGCTGTCGTGGCCGCAATCGGCACGGATTTTGCTCGTGGTCATGATGCTCTTCCCCGTCGGCCTGCTGCTCGGCGTGTTCCTGCCCGCCGGGATGGACGCCGTCGTCGCTGCGACCGAATCTGCCGGCACCGATCGCGATCGCAGCGTGGCGTGGTGCTGGGCCGTCAACGGATTCTTCTCCGTCGTCGGGTCGTCGCTGACGACGGTCGTGTCGATGGAGTTCGGGTTCAACGTGGCGCTGATCGCCGGACTCGTGCTCTACGCCGTCGCGGCAGGCATCGGTCAGTCCCCGCGCAGCGCGTCGCCGAGCTTCACCCGCATGCCGGTGCGCAGCACCGCATTGCGGTAGATGCGGCCGCTCAGCCAGACGAGTGCGGGGATGACCACGAGCGTCCCGAGCACGGCGAGAAGCGGCTCCCACAGCGGCACGCCGCCGATCGAGAGCCGCATCGGCATCAAGGTCGGGGCGAAGACGGGCGTCATCGACAGGATGCGGGCGAACCCGTTGGCGGGATCGGACGGGAGCACCGAGATCCCGACCACGTAGCCGATGACGACGACCATCGTGATCGGCGTGACGACGGCACCGATGTCCTCCTGGCGCGAGACGAGCGCCCCGCAGGCGGCGAACACCAGGGCGTACATCGCGTAGCCGAGCAGGAACCAGATCACGAGCCACACGAAGATGCCGCCGAGCGCCGACGTCGAGATCGTGATGGCGCCGGTGATGGTGCCGGCGGCGAACCCGATGCCACCGAGCAGCGCCAACTGACCGATGCCCAACAGTCCGATTCCGATCACCTTGCCCGCCATCAGCTGCCATGGCTTGATCGTGGCGAGCAGCAGCTCGACGATGCGACTCGACTTCTCCTCGACGACCCCCTGCGCCACGACCTGGCCGTACATCAGCAGCGCGAGATAGATGAGAAGACCGGCGATCGCACCGATCGCGAGTCGCTCGGGGTCGTACTGGTCGGCCTGCAACGAGACGGTCTCGACGCGAGCACCCGCCAGCGCCTCGTCGATCTGCTGGGGGGTGCCGCCGAGATCGCCGACGACTGCGTCGAGGGCGAGTCGCACTGCGGCGACGTTGACCGCGTTCTCCACCTC
>JALZNU010000069.1 GCA_030857495.1 Actinomycetota bacterium
AAGACGACGAGTGCCTCGCGTAGCGCCAGAGGTGCCCGAGCGCGCGAACCGCCCGCTCACCTGTCGGATAGCACAGCCGGCCGGTTGCCCGCACCTGGGCGGGACCGGCATTGGACGGATCGGTCACGGCGAGCTCGGTCGCCGTGAGGATCGGCTTGCCGGTGATGACGCTCAGATCGTGGGCGGCGTCGGCGAAGCGGCGGTCCTGGCGTTCGTGGTAGTCGACGATTCGCTCGAGCCCGTTGCCCGGATAGAAGCGGCTACGTCGCATCATCGCCGCCTGGTTCGACTGGATCCCGATGCCGAGGTAGACGACGGCATGGACGTCGTCGTGGCGGACGACGAGCTCGAGCACGTCGGGGATGGTGTCGCGCCGCTCGCCTCCTGCGCAGTCGACCGGGTTGTTGCGGCTCCAACGCGCCGGCAGCAGCTTGTCGATGGTCGCTCGCAGGTCGTCGGGCAGCTCCAGCAGAACTAGGTCGCCGTCCTTGGCGATCGCATCGGCCGTCACAACTCCCCAGCCGCCAGCCGTGGTGAGCACGACGACGTTCGGCCCTGCGGGCAGCGGCTGGGTCGCGAACGATGCGGCCGCCTCGAACGCCTCCTCGACGCCGGCGGCCCGCGTGACGCCGGCGCCCCGGCACGCACCGTCGAACACCGCGTCGTTGGCGGCGAGCGCGCCCGTGTGGCTCGCTGCGGCACGCGCGCCCTGCGAGGTTGCGCCGCCCTTCATCACGACGACGGGCATCGTCGCGGCGACGGCACCGAGACGTGACATCAGCTCGGCGCCGTCCTCGATGCCCTCGATGTAGCTGAGCGCCACGGTCGTCTCGGGATCGGTGCCGTAGTGCTCGACGAGGTCCGCCACCCCGACCGCCGCGGCGTTGCCGGCCGACACCGCGCGGGAGATGCCGACTCCCGTCTGCACCGCCATGTTCATGAAGCTCGACGCGAAGTTTCCGCTCTGGCTGGCGACGCCGATCCGGCCCCGTGGCGGGTACGGGGCGACGATCTGGGCGCACAGGTCGGCCGGGGTGCTGACGACGCCCTGGCCGTTCGGCCCGACGAGCAACATGCCCAGTTCGTCGGCGAGGGCGACGACCTCGGCCTGGGCGGCGATCCCCTCGCCACCCGCTTCGGCGAACCCCGCCGACGTGAGGAACGCTGCACGGATCCCCTTCGTCGCGCACGCTCGCAGCACGTCGGGCACCGTGCTGGCCGGAGTACAGACGAAGACGAGATCGATCACGCCGGCCGGCAGCTCGTCGACCGAGGCGACCGTGCGGATGCCGAGCACCTCCTCGGCGTTGAGGTTGGTGCCGAAGACGTCGCCCTTGTACCCGGCGGCGAGCACGTTGTGGAGCGTGACGAAGCCGAACTTTCCGGGATGGCCCGAGACGCCGGCGACGAGCACACCACGCGGGTTGAAAAGCGCCTCGAACAGCGCAGCGTCGTGACGGCGACCGGTGCCGTTCGCCGGTGCCGACGCATTGACCGCGGCGTCGTCGAGCTCGACGAGTGCGTCGACGACGACGGGTGTCCCGTCGGCCGCGATGACGATCGGGTTGACATCGACGCTCACGAGGTCGGTACGAGCGGCGGCGACGTCGCCCAGCGCGACGAGCACGTCGATGAGTGCGTCTCGGTCCACGGCAGGCTCGCCACGGAACGTTCCGAGCAACGCCGCCGCACGCACCTCGTCGAGCATCGACGAAGCGACATCGCGATCGACGGGAGCGGGGCGGAACACCACGTCGCCCACCACCTCGGCGCTGATGCCACCGATTCCGAACATCAAAGTTGGGCCGAACAGCTCGTCGCGCACGACGCCGGCGATGAGCTCGCGGGCGCCACGAATCATCGGTGCGACGAGGACGCCGACGTCGCCGTCATCGTCGCCGGCTGCGCCGAGCAGCTCGAGCGCGGCGACCCGCACCGTCTCTTTGTCGGTGAGTCCCAGGCGGACGAGTCCGCGCTCGGTCTTGTGCGCGATCTGGTCGCCGCAGAGCTTGACGACCACGGGGAACCCCATCGCGGCCGCCGCCGCAACCGCTTCGTCCGCTGTCGCCACGACCGCCTCCAGTGGCATCGGGACTCCTGCGTCGGCGAGCAGCGACTTCGAGTCCGCTTCCGAGAGCGTGCGCCTGGACACGGCCGCCACGGTAGCGACGCCGTGACTGCTACGAGGCGACGTGGTACGTCAGCATCGCGGCGCCGACCGCCTTGCCGCTCGGCTCGGCGGTCGCCTCACTGCGACAGAACGAGACGGTGCGGCCGCGACGCGTGACCCAGCCCTCTGCGACGATGTCCTCGTCGCGTACGGCGCCGAGGTACTGGAGCTGCATGTCGACGGTGGAGAAGCGGGCCTCTCGCGCCAGCGGCGCACCGACGGCGGGCACCATGACCGAGTCGAGGATCGTGGCGATCGCGCCGCCGTGCACGATCCCGCCGGCCTGCAACAGCTCGGGACGGAACGGCAGGCGCATCCTGCAGTAGTCGACGCGCACGTCCTCGATCACGAGACCGACGAGCTGGGGGAACAGTGTCGTGCCCGGCCGCGCGAACTTCATCCATCGCGCCCTCGTCTCGTCGTCGAGAAGGGCGAACTCGTCGGCTCGCGTCATGCGGCGACGATAGGAAGTGGCGTCCTCACTCCACGAGCGCAGCGTGGAAGAAGCGGAGCACGTGCTGACGACGCTCCTGCAGCAATTCGGCGCTGAGCGGGTCGACGTCGAGCAGCCCCTCGACGAAAGGAGCGTCCGAGAACCAGCTGAGCAGCGCCCCGTAGCCGGTGATCAGCAGCTGGCGCGGCTCGTGGTGGCGGAACGTACCGGCGGCCATCTCACGTTCGAAGTACTGCACGCTGCGGTTGAACATCGGTCGCAGCACAGCGGCGATGTCGAGCGTCAGGTGCGACCCGCCGTCGAGCGCCGCCCGGCGCACGAGCCGCACGTAGTGGGCGTTGCCGGCGAAGTAGTCGAACCCTGCCTCGAGCACGAGCTCGACCTTTTCCCAGCCGCGCTGCGGATCGACGACGGCGGGTTCGAGCCGGGCGACCCAGTCCGACAGCAACCGCTCGAACACCTCCTGGTAGAGCAGCTCCTTCGCCGGGAAATGGTGCAGCAGGCTCGGTCGACGGATGCCGACCTCGGCGGCGATGTCGTTGAGCGAGGTGCGGTCGTAGCCGTTGGCGGCGAAAAGCGTGACCGCAGCGTCGAGGATCTGCTCGCGCGTCGAGCCAAGCGGTCGCTGCGGGACGGTCACATCGATCGAGCGTACCGGGCGACACGGTTGCCCTACCGACCAGTAGGTCGGCACCGTTACACTGCCGCCGCATGCGCAGCGTGCCTCCCCGCACTCCTCGCCGGGTCGGCCACCACGATGCTCGCCGACACGCCGTCGCCCGCGCCCGTGGCACGATGAGGGTTGCATGAACATCGTCGCCGCCGTCTTCACGGAGAACTTCGAGCTGCGCCAGGCCCCAGGGCCCTCGACGCGCATCGATCTCACGGGGGTGATGTTCTCCATGGCCGCGCCGTCGCCGGCTCCTGTCACCATCACTCCGCATCTCGTCGCGCTCATCTTCTGCCCGGAGGGCGAGGACGGCAGCGGCGTGTTCGAGGTCATCTTCCGCCGCGGTCTCGGCGAGGACGACGAGCAGGTCGCGCGCAACGTCAGCCCGTTCACGGTCGAGCCCGGCAAGTTCACGTACCGTCTGGTGCGCGGCGAGCTGGAGTTCGACGACTACGGCCAGGTGATCGCCCACTGCCGCATCGACCAGGGTCCGTGGCACCTCGTGCCGTTCACACTGCTGGCCCCTGCTGCATAGCGGTACCATCGCTGCGTGTCCTCGCAGTTGACCGCCGAACAAGAGTCCCAGGCGATCTCGTTGATCCGCGGGATGGCGATGGACGCGCCGCACCACGCCAACAGCGGGCACCAGGGCACGGCGATGGCGCTCGCCCCGCTCGCCCACGCGCTGTTCTCGCGCGTGATGAAGCTCGACCCGGGCGAACCGCTGTGGCCCGACCGCGACCGCTTCGTGCTGTCCAACGGACACGCCTCGATCCTGCAGTACTCGATGCTGTTCCTCACCGGTCTCGGCGTCGAGGTTGCCGATCTCCGCGCGTTCCGCTCCTACGAGTCGCGCACACCCGGCCACCCCGAAGCGATGCACACGGCGGGGGTCGACGTCACCACCGGTCCCCTCGGCCAGGGCTTCGGCGACGCCGTCGGCATGGCGATCGCCGAGCGCGTGCTGCGCGACGAGTTCGGCCAGGACCACATCGATCACCACACGTTCGTCATCGCCGGCGACGGCTGTTTCATGGAGGGCATCAGCCACGAGGCGGCGTCGCTCGCCGGACACCTCGGGCTCGGCCGGATGATCTGCGTCTACGACGACAACCACGTGACGATCGACGGCGTGACCGAGCTGGCATACAGCGACGACGTCCCCGCGCGATTCCGAGCATACGGCTGGGACGTCGTCGAGCTCGGCGAGATCGCCGACGACGTCGATGCGCTCGAAGCGGCGCTGCTGACTGCGAAAGACGTGACCGACCGTCCCAGTCTGCTCGTCCTGCGCTCACACATCGGGGCTCCGTCACCCGACCACACCGACGATCCCAAGGCCCACGCAGATCCGTTCGACGACGACGACATCCGTCGCACGAAGGAGCTGATGGGCATCCCCGACGAACCGTTCTGGGCACCCGCTCCGCTCGTCACTGCCTACCGCGACCACGTACGGGATCGCTGTGCGGACGACGTCGCGGCGTGGTCGACGCGACTTGCCGAGATGGACGACACGACCCGAGAGCGTTGGGACGCGGCCTGGGGCTCCGACCCGGGCGTCCCGGGATGGACCGAACTGCTGCCGTCGTGGGAGGCCGGCAGCGACCCGATCGCGACGCGCGTCGCCGTCAACGACGCGATCAACGCCACCGCCGGGTCGCTGCCAGGTCTCGTGTCGGGCGCCGCCGACCTCACGGGCAACACCGGCACGAAACTCGCCGACGCGCAGGCGCAACGCGTCGACCAGCCGGGCGGTCGCCAGCTCTACTTCGGTGTGCGCGAGCACGCCATGGGCGCTGCGCTCGTCGGGATGGGCCGCCACGGCGGCATCCTCCCGGTGGGCGGCACGTTCTTCGTGTTCAGCGACTACCTCCGCCCGACGCTGCGACTCGCAGCGATGTCGAAGGCAAAGGCGGTGTTCGTGTTCACGCATGACTCGGTCGGCGTCGGTGAGGATGGTCCGACTCATCAGCCGGTCGAGCACCTCGCGGCGATCAGGGCGATCCCTGCGCTGCAGGTGATCCGTCCCGCGGACGCCAACGAGACTGCTCAGGCGTGGCGGATCGCCGCCACCCACGACGGGCCGACCGCCCTCGTGCTGAGCCGTCAGACGCTGCCGGTGTGCACCGACGGCAGTGCGGTCGAACGCGGCGCCGCCGTCGTCGCCGAGCCCGACTCCGGGATGGAACTCGATCTCGTGCTCGTCGCGACGGGCAGTGAGGTGTCGGTGTGCCTCACCGCCGCCGAACACCTGGGCGAGCATGCGATCGGCGTGCGCGTCGTCAGCATGCCGAGCTGGGACCGGTTCGAACGCCAGGACGAGGCGTACTTCGACGAGATCTTCCCTGGCGACGTCCCCGTGCTCTCCGTCGAGGCGGCGACGACGTTCGGCTGGGAGCGCTACGCCGACGACTGCATCGGCATCGACCGCTTCGGCGTCAGCGCACCCGGTGCGGAGGTCCTCGACCGCCTCGGCATCAACCCCGATCACGTCACGGCGCGAGCCCTCGCGCTGCTGGCACTCGACGACGAGCCCGCAGAGACGGGCGACGGCCCGTGAAGATGGTGCGGTATGCGACGAGGGAAGCGCCAGCGACGAGTCGCACGCGGCGCGACGAGGAAGCGAAGCGGACGACGAGCCCGCAGAGACGGGCGACGGCCCGTGAAGATGGTGCGGTATGCGACGAGGGAAGCGCCAGCGACGAGTCGCACGCGGCGCGACGAGGAAGCGAAGCGGACGACGAGCCCGCAGAGACGGGCGACGGCCCGTGAAGATGGTGCGGTAGCGACGAGGGAAGCGCCAGCGACGAGTTGCACGCGGCGCGACGAGGAAGCGAAGCGGACGACGAGCCCGCAGAAATAAGGTGATTGATCTATGGACCGCCTCAAGGACCTGCACGACGAATACGGCCAGAGCCCATGGCTCGACAACCTGACCCGCGGCTATCTCACATCGGGCGCGCTCGATGAGTTCATCGCCCGCGGCGTCCGCGGTCTGACCTCCAACCCGACGATCTTCGCCAAGGCGATCGCCGCCGGCACCGACTACGACGACCAGTTCCGCGACCTCGCCAGCGACGAGCACCCGGTCATCGACGACTACTGGGAGCTCGTCCTCGACGACATCAACGGCGCTTGCGACGCGTTCGCCGCCCTCTACGAGACCTCCGACGGCGGCGACGGCTTCGTCAGCGTCGAGGTGGATCCGGGGCTCGCCCATGATGCCGGAGGGACCGAGGAGGCGGCGCGTGGGTTGCACCGGCGACTCGGTCGACCGAACGTGATGGTGAAGATCCCGGCGACCAAGGAAGGGCTCGGGCCCGTCCAGGCGCTGATCGCCGAGGGCCGCAACATCAACATCACCCTGATCTTCTCGCTTGCGCGCCACCAGGCGGTTATGGAGGCGTACGTCGCCGGTCTCGAGCAGTACGTCGCCGCCGGCGCCGAGGACCTCTCGCGGGTGGCCAGCGTGGCGAGCTTCTTCGTGTCGCGCGTCGACACCGAGGTCGACCGGCGACTCACCGAGATCGGCACCTCGGAGGCGCTGGCGCTGCGCGGCAAGGCGGCGATCGCCCAGGCCAAGCTCGCCTACCGACAGTTCACGACGATGTTCAGCGGCCCGCGCTGGGAGGCCCTCGCCGCAAAGGGGGCGCGCGTGCAGCGACCGCTGTGGGCGAGCACGTCGACGAAGAACCCCGACTACCCCGACACGGTCTACGTCGACAACCTGATCGGCCCGCACACCGTCGACACGCTTCCCGAGCCGACGCTCGAGGCGTTCGACGAACACGGGACGCTGGCGAGGACCGTCGACCTCGACGTCGACGAGGCGCAGGGCACGTGGGCGGCGCTCGAGCATGTGGGCGTCGACATGGACGACGTTGCCGTACGGATCGAGACCGAGGGCATCGACAGCTTCGCCAAGAGCTTCGACGAGCTCATCGACGCGCTGACGACCAAGGCAGCCGAGCTGACGCAGTGATCAGGCGTCGCTGACGTCGACCTCGATCATGTGGTAACCACTGGCGCCGTTGGGTGCCGGGGCCGCCTGGTCTTCGATCTGGCGTTCGCCACGCTCGTTGACCGCACGCACCGTGATGTCGTGGCGACCGGGTGTCGCCTTCCACTCGTGGACCCACTGTCGCCACGTGTCGGTGCTCGGCACGTCGGCAAGCCGGGCTTCGGTCCACGGGCCGTCGTCGATGCGCACCTCGACGGCAGCGATGCCGATGTGGGGATGCCAGGCGACGCCGGCGATCGCCGTCGTTCCCGGTGCGAGAGTGGCGCCGTCGCCGGGGGTGTCGACGCGTGACGTCATCTTGAACGGTGCCTGCTGGTCCCAACCACGTGGCACCCAGAAGGCCTCGAACGCGTCCCACGTGGTGAGCTCCATCTCGACGACCCACTTCGTCGCCGACACGTACCCGTACATCCCCGGCACGACCATCCGCACCGGATAGCCGTGGTCGACCGGCAACGGTTCGCCGTTCATCCTCACGGCCAGCATCGAGTC
>JALZNU010000361.1 GCA_030857495.1 Actinomycetota bacterium
CGGCGAGCAGTCCGGCGATCCCCGTCGATCTCGGCTCCTGATCGTGCTCGTTTCAGCCATCGCGGCAGCAGCGCTCGTTGTCGCGGGAATCGCCATCGGGCGCAGCGGAGGTGGTGACGGCGCAGAGTCAAGTGAGGGCGGTACGACGTCCGCTGACGCCGGCACGTCCCAGGCGACCGCAACCTCGAGCACGCCGGTCGCAACGAGCTTCCCGACAACATCGTCTGTGGCAACGACGCCGGTTGCGGCCACGAGCACGCCTCCTACATCTGCGGCTGCCACCACCGTTGCGACGACCGCGCCGCCGCTCACCACGACGCCATCGACCACAGCGCCCCCGCCAACGACGCCAACCGCCCCTGTTCCGCCGACCACGGTGCAACTCAGCGCGACGGGCGGGAAGGAGATGCCGCCGATCCCGACGGCGGTCGACGGGTACACGCCGTACCTCGGAGTGCAGTCCGATCAGGCGAGGGTCTTCGAGACGCAGGGGTACTCGACACCGTCGACGTTCCGAGGCCAGATGAACTCGTGTGCGGACGCCTTCTGGGTTGCCCGCTGGCGCTCCCTGAACCCCGACGTAACAGTGCAGGGTGGCCGAGGTCCCTACGACGCCGACATCACCGAATACGAGCTCGAGACGTACCTAATGCCGCCAGCTCTCGGACCGCTACCGGAGACTGAAGGATGATCTGGCCATCTACCGGTTGACGTTCGGTCAGCCGAGGCAGGAGGATCTCGCGGAGCTCCTGAAGAAGCGCGGCGTGCACCTCGACAACGACGAAATCGATCGCCTCCGCCTCGATCTGCGCCCGCCTCGATCGCGCCCAACGGGAGGAAGTCCCAATGATGAACGTTGACGACGGCGTCCGCGACCACCGCGGGCTCGACGTGGACGAGCGCACTGCGGCCGTCCGCCGACGTTGTTCGCGACAGTGTTCACCCTCGATGGCTCGACCCGCCGACCGAGAGCGACCTACGTTGGAACTCATCGGTATTACTCTCCCGGAATGACTTCGTCGGGTGTGATCTGGCCCGCTTCGCTCGTCATGCGTTCGGTAGGATTAAAGGTAGGATGCGCATGTGACGAAAACCAAGGTCTCCGCCACGGTGAGCCCGGAACGACTGGCGCGCGCCAAGCAGGTCTCCGACACGACGAGCGTGTCGGAGCTGCTCGAGAAGGCGCTCGAAGCGCTGATCGAACGCGAGCTGGAACACCAGTGGCTTCGTGCCCATCCCGACGCCGAGCTGCCCGGCGAGGTCGTCCCCGATCTCTCTGCCCTGCCCTGGGAAGACGCGTGAACCCGGCGGCCATCCATCGCGGTGATGTCTGGTGGGCGGACGTGCCGGGGGACAAGCGACGTCCCGTCCTCGTCGTGACCCGAGAGCGGTTCGTCCCGAAGCTGAACGCCTTGCTGGTGGCTCCCGTGACGTCAACGGTGCGGGGCATCCCGACCGAGGTTCCGATGAGCCCCGACGACGGCATGCCGCGTGCATGCGCGGCCAACTTCGACAACACGTTCACGCTCGGACGCGATCGCTTCGACGCCAGGATCACGTCGCTCCCGCCCGCACGGCTCGACGAGATCTGCGAGGCCTACCGGTTCGCCGGGGGATGCTGATCGGACCCGCCGAGCACCCTGGCCCAGCCACGCCGCACAGGACGTCGACGTGACATACCACGGCGTGGGTGCGCCAGGAGACTTGCCCGCTCGAACGGACCGGGGGACGATGAGCTCGGGACGCCGACGATGTCGTCGACGTGCACGTCGAGATGGCTGCCGGCGGCGCCGGCTGCCGTCCGCTGCAGGCGAAGGAAGGCGTCGCCGTCGCCCGGGATCAGGGGACGAACTCATCGCGGTCACCGCGGGCGGCCGACGGCGTCGAACCGGTGACCTCGGCTCAGAACGCCGCCGCTGCCGGGAAGCTCGTCGCCGGGCGGTCGATAGCTCGCCGCGCCGAACGCGCCTCACCGCCAGACGCTGATCTCCTCGAGCGACTTGCGCTCGAGCGACGGCACGGTGGCGTCGACGGCCGGGTAGCCAACAGGGAGCACGAGGAATGGCTGCTCGTTGGCCGGGCGCTCGAGCAGCGTGCTCAAGAAGCGCATCGGGCTCGGGGTGTGCGGCAGGGTCGCCAGGCCAAGGTGGTGGATCGCCGTGATGAACACGCCAGCGGCGATCCCACAGCTCTCCGACGTGTAGTAGTAGGGCCGCGTCGATCCGTCCGGTCGGATCCCGTAGCGGTGGCGGAACAGGACGACGACGTAGGGGGCGTCGGTGAGGTGGGTCTTGACGGCATCGGTGCCGAGCGGTTCCAGCGCCTGCAGCCACGTGTCGGGGGCGCGCCGCTCGTAGAACTCGCGCTCCTCCTCCTCGGCGCCGGCGCGGATCCGTGCCTTGAGAGCAGGGTCACGGACGATGACGAACGTCCACGGCTGCAGATGCGCGCCCGATGGCGCCGTGCCCGCCGTGCGGACGGCCTGCGCAACGAGATCCTCGGGCACCGAGTCGGACGAGAACCGGCGGACCGATCGGCGGCGGCCCATCTCGTCGAGCCATGAGGCCGCACGACGGCGCATGTCGTCGACGTCACGGCGCACGAACTC
>JALZNU010000362.1 GCA_030857495.1 Actinomycetota bacterium
CGACGCCGAGATCGCCGACGGCGCCGAACCACCCGTGTGGCGTGGCGAGCTCTACTTCGAGACGCATCGCGCCACGCTCACGAGCCAGATCGAGACGAAGCTCGGCAACCGCCGCTGCGAGCGGCTGTTGTTCGAGACCGAGCTGTGGGCAGCCGTCGCCGGCCGGCAGGCCGACGTCGACGACCAGTGGCGCGAGGTGCTCACCCAGCAGTTCCACGACATCCTGCCCGGCTCGTCGATCGCGTGGGTCCACGCCGATGCGGAGGAAGTGTTCGAGCGCGTCGGGAGCGAGCTCGAGGCCAGGATCGCCGGGCTGCTGCACGACGTGACGCCAGGGGCCGCCGGCGCCCACGTTGCCAACGCCGCGAGCCGGGCGCGACTCGAGCTCGTCGAGTTCGACCATGCGTCGGCGGACGAGCTCGACGAGGGGCACGCGGCCACACAACCGTTGGGTGACGGTCGGGTCGCGGCGCTCGTGGCGGTGGACGGGTTCGCCGTCGCACCGCTCGCCGCAGTCGAGACCGCCGATCGTGTCGTCGTGACGGACTCGTCGCTGCGCAACCGCCATCTCGCCGTGCGGTGGGCTCCAGACGGCACGTTGACATCGATCATCGACAGTGTGCGCGGGCGCGAGCTCGTGCGCGGGGGCGCCGCCGCCGTCGTCGAGCTGGCCGTCGACCAACCCGTGGAGTACGACGCATGGGACGTCGAGGCGTGGACGCGCGCTGCGGGCGTCGACGTCGGCGGGCTCGTGTCGATCGACGTGCTCGACGAAGGGCCGCTCCTCGGGCGCGTACGAGTGCGCCGAGCCGTCGGTGACTCCACGGTCGACGTCGTGTACCGGCTCGCCGCCGAGAGCCTCCGTCTCGACATCGAGATCGACATCGACTGGCACCACGACGAGCATCTGCTGTCGATCGCGTTCCCGCTCGACGTCCGCGCCGACACGGCCGCGTGCGACGTGCAGTTCGGCACAGTGCAACGTCCGACACACCGATCGACGTCGTGGGACGCGGCGAAGTTCGAGGTGTGCGCCCACCGTTTCGTCGCCGTTTCCGAACCGTCCTTCGGCGTCGCCGTGTTGAACAACGGCCGTTACGGGCACGGGCTGTTCGACGGCGCCGTTCGCGTCAGCCTCGCGAGGGCACCGAAGTACCCGGATCCGACGGCGGATCGGGGACACCACCGCGTGATGCTGGCGTTGCTGCCGTTCGGGGGCGATCTTGCCGACGTCCTGGCACAAGCCGAGTTGCTCAACCGCCCGCTGCGCCTGGTGCCGGCAGGCGGCGCCGGTTCCGACGCGACGGCGAGGTCGTTCGTCGAGGTGCTCGGCGCGGGCGTCGACGTGGACGCCGTCAAGCTTGCCGACGACGGTTCCGGCGACGTCGTAGTGCGGCTGCACGAGGCGTGCGGCGATCGCGTGCCTGTGACCGTGCGTGCGGTCAGCAGGATCGCGAGTGCGACGCGCTGCCGGCTCGACGAGATGTCGGCGACGGCGCTCGAGACGTCGGACGGCATCGTCGCCTTCGCACTGGCCCCGTTCGAGCTGGTCACCCTGCGCCTCGCGCTCGCTGCCGGCTGATCGATGCCGCTCGGGCCGTTCCGTCACGGCGTCGCCTCCGGCGAGCCGGCACTCACCTCGGTCGCGCTGTGGACACGCGTGACCACGTCCGAGGCGCACCTCCCGCTGCGGTGGGTGATCGCACCGGCGGTCCCGGGCGACGGCGCAGATTCGAGTCCAGCAGCGTCACCGCCGTCGATCGAGGGCGTGCGCACCGGAACCGTCGTGGCGTCCTACACCGACGACCACACCGTCACCGTTGCTGTCGACGGGCTCTCACCGGGCGTGCGGTATCACTACCACTTCGAGGCCCCCGATGGCTCCGTCTCGCAGCAAGGATCGACGCGCACCGTGCCGGGCGACGCCGACGGTTACCGGATCGGCTTCACGTGCTGCTCGCGCTACGGCCTCGGTTGGTTCACCGCCTACCGGATGCTCGCCGCGGAGAACTGCGATCTCGTCGTCCACCTCGGCGACTACATCTACGAGGACGCCACGGTGTGGATCCCCGAGCGTCAGCCCGACCCCGGCTACGAGGCCCAGACGCTCGGCGACTACCGCCGCCGCCACGCGCACCACCGCCTCGACCCGGACCTGCAGGCCCTGCACTGCGCTGCGCCGATGGTGGCGCTGTGGGACGACCACGACGTCAACGACCAGTCTCCGGAGGGCGACGACCTCGCGGCCCGACAGCGACGTGCCGACGGCCAACAGGCGTGGCGCGAGTGGCTGCCGCTCGTGACTGGGCGCAACCAGCCGATCGACCGTCTCGTGGCGGTCCCCGGACTGGTTGACGTCGTCACGATCGACGCCCGCTACACAGGACGCGAGCCGCACCACCGAACGGGTCCGAGGCCCGAGACGCGTCAGAATCTGCGCATCCTGTCCGACGATCAGTGGTCGTGGCTCGAGCGAACGATGGCGGCGAGCAGCGCGCCCTGGCGTGTGCTCGCCAACCAGGTGCAAGTGGGTCCGATGCGCCTCGGGTCGGTGCCCTCGGTCGTGCGTCGCGGCATGCGCCGCCCGATCGTGAACCCGGACC
>JALZNU010000070.1 GCA_030857495.1 Actinomycetota bacterium
CGTCTCGACCGGACCGCCCTCGAAGATCATCGACGGCTCGGTGAGCCGGTCCTGCCAGCGGTCAAGTGCGTCCGGAACCGGTTCGTCGCTGACGCGGTTGAGCACGACACCGAGCGCGCCGGCGTCGTCGTGTTCGAGCACGAAGACGACAGAGCGGTCGAAGTTCGGGTCGTCGAGCGGTGGTGTGGCCACCAGCAGCCGGCCTCTCGTCGTCGCGACCATCACCCGACAGAGTCTACGGTTTACGGTTGAATAGAGATACGAATGACTGTATTGTCATGCACGATGAGCAGCATCGCCGTCGTCGGCGCCTCGGGCTACACAGGAGCGGAGCTGTTGCGCCTCGCCGCCATGCACCCGCGCTTCGACGTCGTCGCAGCCACGGCCGACACGCAGGTGGGCCGCTCGATCGCCGAGCAACACCCCGGACTCGCTGCCGCCTACCCGGACACCGTGATGGAATCGTTCGACCCCGATGGCGTCGACGGCGTCGACGTCGCGTTCCTCTGCCTCCCGCACGAGGCGAGCCTGGCGATCGTGCCGAGCCTGGTCGGGCGCGTCGGCTGCGTCGTCGATCTCTCGGCGGCGTTCCGGCTGCGTGACGCGCAGCAGTACCCGCAGTGGTACGGCTTCGTCCACGATCAGCCGGCACTGCTGGCGGAAGCCGTGTACGGGCTCCCCGAGCGGCACCGCAAGGAGCTCGCCGGCGCACGTCTCGTGGCATCACCGGGCTGCTATGTGACGGCGGCGACGCTCGCGCTGGCGCCGCTCGTCGACGCCTCGCTCGTCGATCCGCTGGGGGTGATCGTCGATGCCGCCAGCGGCGTCACGGGTGCGGGGGCGTCGGCCACCCAGACGACCCACTTCGCCTCGGTCGACGAGAACTTCACGGCCTATGGCCTCGACGGGCATCGCCACCGCTGCGAGATGGAGCAGGAGACCGGTGCGCAGATCCTGTTCACGCCGCACCTGGCGCCGATGAACCGCGGCATCCTCGCCACGTGTTACGCCTCGGCGCACCCCGACGCCGGACCGCTCACCACGGACGTGCTGCTCACGGCGCTGTGCGACGCCTACGCGGGCGAGCCGTTCGTCGTCGTGTCGGAGCGCTCGCCCTCCACGAAAGCGACGCTCGGGTCCAATGCAGTGCACCTGACAGCGCGCTACGACGAGCGGACGGCTCGAGTCGTCGTGCTCGCCGCGCTCGACAACCTCACGAAGGGGGCGAGCGGGGGAGCCGTGCAGGCCGCCAACGTCGCCCTCGGCCTCGACGAGACCGGCGGCCTCCCCACGGCAGGCCTCTCCCCATGACGACCGACTGCGACGCGGCCGACACCGCGAACGACATGGTGCCATGCGACGAGGGAAGCGCCAGCGACGAGTCGCACGCGGCGCGAGGAGAAAGCGCAGCGGACGACGAGCCCGCCAGCGATACAGCCGCGACCTTGGTCGAGGCATTGCCGTACATCCGGCGGTTCTGGGGCAAGATCATCGTCGTCAAGTACGGCGGCAACGCGCTCGCCGGGACGAGTGACCACGACGCCCTGGCGCTGTTCGCAGAGGACATCGTGCTGATGCGCCTCGTCGGCATGCGTCCCGTCGTCGTGCACGGCGGCGGACCCCAGATCACCGCACTGATGGACCGCCTCGGCATGAAGGCGACGTTTCGCGAGGGGCTGCGGGTCACGGACGCAGCGACCGTCGACGTCGCTCGCATGGTGCTGACGGGCATGGTCAACCCGCAGCTCGTGTCGGCCATCAACGTCCACGGCAACTACGCCGTCGGCGTCAGCGGCCAGGACGCCGGGTTGATCAGGGCGCACGCCCACGATCCAGACCTCGGATTCGTCGGTGGTGTCGCGAGCATCAACCCTGCAATCGTGCACGGCCTCCTCGACGACGAGTTCATCCCGGTGATCGCCACGATCGGCACCGACGAGACCGGCCAGGCGTACAACATCAATGCCGACACGGCCGCGGGGGCGATCGCCGAGGCGCTCGGCGCGGAGAAGCTCGTCTACCTCACCGACATCGAGGGCCTCCGCAGCGACGTCGACGACGCCGCGACGCTGCTGCGCAAGGTCGACGCAGCTCGGCTCGAGGAGCTGCTCGCGGACGGCACCGTCGCAGGTGGGATGACCCCGAAAGTGCGCAGCTGCGTGCAGGCGGTGCGTACCGGGGGTGTCGCCGCAGCGCACATACTCGACGGGCGGATCGCCCACGTGCTGCTGCTCGAACTGTTCACCGACGCCGGCATCGGCACGATGATCGTGGAGGAGTTGGGGTGACATCGACTCACGAGTTCGACACCGGCGGCCTCGACCACTGCCCGTTCATGCCTGTCTTCGGATCGCCACGGGTGATGTTCGAGCGTGGCCTCGGCACCGAGCTGTGGGACGTCGACGGCAGGCGCTACCTCGACTTCCTCAGCGGGCTCGGCGTCGTCTCGCTCGGCCACTGCAACCCGACGGTCACCGTGGCCGTCGCCGAGCAGGCAGGGCGGCTGTGGCACGTGAGCAACCTCTTCGCCAACCGGGCGGCAGCGCAGGCGGCTCGTGCCGTCGTCGAGCTGATGCGTGAGGCGACGGGCGAGGACGGCCAGATCTTCTTCACCAACTCGGGCGCTGAAGCGGTCGAGTGCGCGATCAAGCTCGCTCGAAAGCACGGTGGGCGGGGTCGCCATCGGGTCGTCAGCGCGTTCGGCAGCTTCCACGGCCGCACGCTCGCTGCGCTCGCCGCGACCGGCCAGCCGGCGAAGCACGAGCCCTTCGCGCCGATGCCCGAGGGCTTTGCCCACGTCGCTTGGGGTGACGCCGACGAGTCGGCCGCAGTGGTCGACGGCACCGTGGCGGCCGTCCTGATCGAGTCTGTGCAGGGCGAAGGCGGCGTCAACCCCGCCCCGCTCGGCTATCTCGCCGCGCTGCGGCGCCAGTGCGACGACGCCGAAGCGCTGCTCGTCATCGACGAGATCCAGACCGGGTTCGCCCGCACGGGCCAGTGGTTCGGGTTCCAGCACGACGGCGTCGTCCCCGACGTCGTGACGCTGGCGAAGGGGATCGGCAACGGCATGCCCATCGGCGCCTGCTGGGCGCGCCGCAGCGTCGCCGCCGCCTTCGAACCCGGCGATCACGGCAGCACGTACTCCGGCACGGCGCTGGCGACGAGTGCGGTCAGTGCCGTCGTCGACGAGATGCGACGGCTCGGTGCACCGGCACTCGCCGCCGCAGCGGGCGAGCGCCTCGGTGCGGCCCTGGCTTCGCTGCCCGGCGTCGCTGCGGTGCGCGGCAGGGGACTGCTGCTCGCTGCCGAGCTCGAGCACGGTGCTGCGGCGACGACGTGCTCGCAGCTGTTGGACGCCGGCATCGTCGTGAACGCCGTGACCCCGACGGCACTTCGCTTTGCCCCGCCGCTCACCGTCAGCGACGCCGAGATCGACGAAGCGGTCGCGGCAGTCGCCGCCGTCCTGGAACGAGGAGCACCGACATGACCCGACACGTCCTCGACGTCACCGACCTGGCGGTCGACGAGCTCCGGCGTGTCATCCACCTCGCCGGTGTCGAGCCGTCCGAGCTGGGTTCGCCGTTGCGTGTCGACGGTGTCGCGCGTGGCGTCGCGCTCGTGTTCCAGAAGCCGTCACTGCGGACACGCCAGTCGATGGAGATTGCCGTCGCCCAGCTCGGTGGTCACCCCGTCACGACTCGCGACGACGAGATCGGCTTCGACGTGCGCGAATCCGTCGAGGACGTCACGCGCATCCTTTGTGGCTTCCACTCGATCGTCGCCGCCCGCGTGTACGACCACACCGTGCTTGCCCGCATGGCGTCCGTTGCCGACCGTCCCGTCGTCAACATGCTGTCGGACCGCTCACACCCGTTGCAGGCGCTCGCCGACGTGCTGACGATGGAGCAGGTGTTCGGGCAACTCTCCGATCGCACGGTGGCCTGGATCGGCGACTACAACAACGTCGCCCGCTCGCTCGCCGAGGCGTGCGCGATGCTCGGGGCGCGCCTGCGGTTCGCCTGCCCCGTGGGCTTCGGGCCGAGCGAGGCAGAGGTCGAACGCCTCACCGTGCTCGGGCAGCACCAGATCGTCGTCAGCTCGCGTCCCCACGACGTCGTCGACGGTGCCGACGCCGTGCACACCGACACGTGGGTGTCGATGGGCGACGAGGCCGAGGCGTCACGACGTGAGCGGGCGTTCGAGGGTTTCACCGTCGACGCCTCGGTGATGGCGGCGGCGCCGTCGCACGCGGTGTTCCTGCACTGCCTGCCCGCCCACCGCGGGGTCGAGGTCTCGGCCGACGTCATCGACGGATCCCAGAGCCTCGTCGTCGCACAGGGCCACAACCGGCTCCACGCCGCTCGCGGTCTGCTTGCCTTCCTTGCGGCCTCCCAGGCCGCCTCCCAGGTCGGGGAGGGGTCGACGTGAGCGAGCCACGCGAGCGAACCATCGTTGCGGTGAACCAGTGAGCGACAAGACCCGGCGCCAGCAGACGATCTCGCGGCTCGTCGCCCACCACGCGATCGCCAATCAGGCACAGCTCGTCGAACTGCTGGCAACCGAGGACATCAACGCCACGCAAGCGACCGTGTCGCGCGACCTGGAGGACCTCGGAGCTGTGAAGGTGCGCTCACGCGCCGGCGCCGCGACGTACGCCATCCCGGAGCTGGCGCCCGACCGCCTCGCCCCGATCGACCAGCTCCGTCGTGTCATGGGTGAGTGGGTGGCCGACATCACGTGCTCGGGCAACCTCGTCATCGTGCGCACCCCGCCCGGATGCGCGCACGTAGTCGCCTCCGCCCTCGACCGCAGTGGTCTCGAAGGACTGCTCGGCACCGTCGCCGGCGACGACACGCTGCTCTGCGTCGCCGACGAGTCGACGACGGGAGCGATGCTCGCCACGTCACTCGGCGAATTGGCGGGCCGCCGATGAGCGACGATGCGTCGGCCGTGCCGGTGAGCGACGATTCGTCGACGTTGTGGCACGGCCGCTTCGAGGGTCGTCCCTCCGAGGCGTTGATGTCGTACACGGCGAGCCTGCCGTTCGACCGCCAGCTGTGGCGTGACGACGTCGCCGGGTCACGCGCCCACGTGCGCGGGCTGTGGCGCGCCGGTCTGCTCGATGACGGCGAGCGGGACGCGATCCTCGACGCGCTGGACGGCGTCGAGAGCGAGCTGGCGTCCGACGTGTTCCACTTCGCCAGCGGTGACGAGGACATCCACACCGCCGTCGAGCGTCGGGTGACCGAACTGGCAGGTGATGCGGGGGCGAAGCTGCACACGGCCCGCAGCCGCAACGACCAGGTGGCGACAGATCTGCGGTTGTGGTGCAAGCGCGAGCTGCCGTCCGTCGCCGGCGACATCGACGCGCTACAGCGGGTGCTGCTCGATCGTGCCATCGACGCGGGCGATGCCTACCTGCCCGGATACACGCACCTGCAACGGGCACAGCCCGTGTTGCTCGCCCACCACCTGTTGGCCCACGGCTGGGCGCTGGCACGCGATGTCGAGCGCCTCCACGATGCGCTCGAGCGTCTCGACGTCTCGCCGCTGGGCGCCGGTGCGCTCGCCGGGACGTCGCTGCCGATCGATCCCGTCGCGACGGCCGACGATCTCGGGTTCGCCAGGGCGTTCGACAACTCACTCGACGCCGTCAGCGACCGGGACTTCGTCGCCGAGAGCCTGTTCGTGCTCACGCTCGTCGCCGTCCACCTCGCCCGCATCGGCGAGGAATGGGTGCTGTGGACGTCAGAGGAGTTCGGCTTCGCCTCGCTCGACGACGCCTATGCGACCGGATCGTCGATGCTGCCCCAGAAGAAGAATCCCGACATCGCCGAGCTTGCGCGTGGCAAGAGCGGACGGATCATCGGCAACCTCACCGGGTTGCTGGCCACGCTCAAGGGTCTGCCGCTCGCCTACAACCGCGACCTCCAAGAGGACAAGGAGCCGTTGTTCGACTCCGTGCTCCAGGTTCGGCTCGCGCTCGTGGCCGTCACCGGGATGATCGCCACCGCCACGTTCGACACTGCGGAGATGGCGACCGCCGCCGACGGCGAGTCGATGGCGGCGACCGACCTCGCCGAGTGGTTGGTGCGGCGCGGGACGCCGTTCCGCGAGGCACACGCGCTGGTCGGCTCGCTGATCCGTGCGAGTGGGCGCGGGGGCGCATCACTTCGCGACCTCGTCGCCGACCATCCCGATCTCGGTGGGGAGGCCGCCGGGCTCGTCGCGCCGGGCGTCGCCGTGGCCGCCCGCACGTCGCCCGGCGCCGCCGGACCGGTGGCGTTCGGTCGTCAGCGCCAGGCATACGAGACGATGCTCATCCGCCAGCGCGAGCAGCTCCATCAATGAACGTGTACACGCATCGCGTCCGCGTCCGGTACGGCGAGTGCGACATGCAGGGCGTCGTCTTCAACGCCCACTACCTTGCCTATGCCGACGACGCCGTGGACACGTGGTTGCGCGACGTGTTGCCGAACGGGCTGTACGCCAGCGGCGGGACCGACGCCGCGTTCGACATGATGGCAAAGGCGACGTCGATCGTGTGGTCGTCGCCATTGCGGTTCGGCGAGGTGGCCGACCTCGCCTGCGAGGTGACGCGTTGGGGTACCACGAGCTTTGACGTGACGATCACCGGCACGGTGACGTCGGCTCCCCGGTTCGTGATCGTCATCACCTACGTCAGCATCGGTGCAGCTTCGCAGCGGCCCTGCCCTGTGCCCGACAACGTGCGTGCGGCGCTCGGCACGCCGTCACCGGCAAGGGGCACAGCGTCACCGGCGGGTCGCACGGTCACACCCCCGGCGTAGCTTCCACGGGCACCGACGTCTCCGTCTCCGTGCGTGCCCATCATCGGCGCCGCACCACTGCGAGGAGGGCCGAGATGAGCCCCAACAACCTGGTCATCGTGCGCGGGATCGTGCGTTCCGAGGCGACCATGCGCGAGCTGGCGTCCGGCGACACCGTGTGCCAGTTCGACGTGCGGGTCGAACCGGCCGACGGCGGCGGCCGTGCCGACGTTCCCGTGTCGTGGTTCGGCGCCCCAACGGCGCCCACCGTCGGCGAACCCGTCGTCGTCGTCGGCGAGGTGCGCCGGCGCTTCTACCGCGCCGGTGGTGCCACGCGCAGCACCACCGACGTGCTCGCACGCCACGTCGTCGCCCAGCGCCGTCGAGCGCGGGTGGCAAGGGTGGTGGACGACGTGATCGATCAGATCCAGTTCAGCCAGTGACCGTGAGGATGCGCCGACGCGAGGTGTTGCACGTCTCGTTCGCCGCTGCGCCACCGCACGAGTGACAGCACGGTGGCGTCGACGAGGTCGGCGCGGTCGCTCACGGGCACGTCCGGGCCCACTGCGCTGGGCGACTCTGCATAGACCCACGAGAGGTCGCCGAGCGACTGTCCGAGCGCCTCGAGCGCCGCCACATAGCGCCGGCGTTGTTCGGCGTCGAGATAGTTCAACACCCACGTGTTGACGACCACCGGGTGGCCCTCGCCGGCGATCGTCGACACGAGGGCCGAGAGATCGTCGACAGCGTCGCCGGCACGCACGTCGGGTCGCAGTGCTCGCACGACGGCCGTCGCCGCGCGCAGCCGGTGGAAGCGCTCGGGCTGCTCGGGCCAGACGCACGCTTCGAGCCAACGGACCTGCGCTGGGTCGGCCAGGTCGACCGGCGTCCGATCGAGTCCGACGCGGACGGCGATGGCCGGCATCGTGGTGGGAAGCGGTACGTCGCCCCGCAGCGAGCAGGAGAGCTCGACGCCAGGGA
>JALZNU010000363.1 GCA_030857495.1 Actinomycetota bacterium
GTTCGCGATCATCCGCCGAGCATCGCGACGTCAGGCGATCGTCGGCGCCGACAAGGGGCACCTGCACCATCGCCTCATGAACCTCGGGCACGGCCATCGCCGCGCGGTGCTCATCCTGTGGACGTGGACCGCGCTGCTGTCGGCCTTCGTGCTCTACCCCGTGCTGTCGGGTGAGAACCCGACGTACCTGCCGTTCGGGATGGGGGCGCTGGCGATCGTGCTGTTCACGCTGCTCCACCCCAGCGTCCGACGCCGACGCATCGGCAACGCATGATCCACTAGCTTGGCGAAGCCGTGACCGACCTGACGACCGCGATCCTGCCGACAGCCGAACCGGAGTTTGCGATGGTCCCGATCGTCCGGGTAGCTTGTTACTGCGTTCACAAGCTCGGATGGTCGAGCCGGTCCGCCAACCCCCCTGAACGATGAAGCCCCCACCGCTCACCAAGCGACTCGACGACAACGTGACCCGTGGCATGGACATGGGCTTCACGATCGTCGTGCTGGCGGGAATCGGCTACCTCCTCGACCGTTGGCTGGGCACGACGCCCTGGCTGACGATCGCACTCGTCGTCGTCGCCGGCGTCGGCGTGTTCGCCACGCTGAAGTATCGCTACGAGGCAGCGATGGCCGAACACGCGCGCGAGCGCAACGAGCGCGCTGCCGGGCGGGCGGCAAGCCGCCCCGGTGGGGTCTCGTGAGCAGTCCGGTCGGGATTCGCTTCGAGGGGCCCGCGCCAGAGGTCCAGGTCTCGACCGACCTCGTGCGCCGCGGCATCTACGTCGCCCCAGTGCTCATTGCGATCTGCGGTGTCATCTGGAGTGCGGACGGCGCCTGGTCGTCGGCGTACGGGATCGGCATCGTGCTCGCCAACTTCGCGCTCGCCGCCGGGTCGATCGCGATTGCTGCCCGCATCTCGCTCGGGCTGATGATGGCGACCGTCCTCTTCGGCTACCTCGTCAGGCTCGGGTTGATCTTTCTCGCCGTATACCTCGTCAGGGACGCCGGCTGGGTCTCGTTGCCCGCCCTCGGCGCCACGATTATCGTCACCCACCTCGGGCTCCTGATCTGGGAGCTCAAGTACGTGGCGATCTCACTCTCTTCCTCGGGCCTCAAGGCCCGGCCGTAGTCACCCCAGAACGGAACGGAACGTGCTCGGACTCGAATTCCCCCCGATCAACGAAGTCATCCGCTGGCGCGAGCTCTTCCCCACCTTCAACAAGGTCGCCCTGATCGGAGTCCTCGCCGCGCTGATCGGCATGTCGATCTACGCCATCGCTGCCCGCAGGGACCCGATGGTGGCGCCAAGGGGCGTGCGCAACCTCGCCGAGACCGGTGTCGAGTTCATCGAGGACCAGATCGTGCTGCAGACAATGGGGCGCGAGGGGCTCGGCTGGACGCCGTTCCTGCTCTCGTTGTTCATCTTCGTGTACCTCTGCAACCTGCCCGGCATCATCCCCGTGCTGCAGATGCCGGCGACGGCGCGCATGGCGTTGCCGCTGTTCCTCGCCGTGGTCGTGTGGTTGATCTACAACGCAGTCGGGTTCAAGCACAACGGCATCAAGTACCTCACCGGCATGGTCTGGCCGCACTCGGTGCCGGTGGCGATGCGTCCGCTCGTCGGGCTCATCGAGTTCATGTCGAACATCCTGCTGCGCCCCTTCTCGCTGGCAGTCCGACTCTTCGCCAACATGCTCGCCGGCCACATGCTGCTCGTCACGTTCGCCCTGTTGACCAACGCGATGGTCTTCGCCGAGACGAAGCAACTGTTGCTCAAACCGATGGGGATCCTGCCGTTCCTGATGCTCGTCTTCCTCGTCGCCTTCGAGGTGCTCGTCGGCCTGCTCCAGGCGTACATCTTCACGATCCTCACCGCCGTCTACATCGGCCTCGCCCGCAATCCCGAACATTGAATCCCGCCACCCGCTCATCGTCCACCCGCTCATCGACCACCCGCGCATAGACACAGGAGAACCACACCAACATGGAAGCGCTCGCAGTCATCGTCCAGCAGGCCGAAGACCCGAAAGCCGTCGCCGCTGCGACCGGCGCCGGCTTCGCCTACGGCCTCGCCGCGATCGGCCCCGGCATCGGCATCGGCATCGTGGTCGGCAAGGCCATCGAGGCGATGGCACGCCAGCCCGAGGCGGCCGGCATGGTCCGCACCACGATGTTCCTCGGCATCGCCTTCACCGAGGCGCTCGCTCTGATCGGGTTCGTCGTCTTCATCCTCCTCGGCCTCTGATGCCGACGGACGCCGCATGCAATCGGAGCAAGCTGACGTGCTGACAGCCGTCGTCGTCCGCTACGGCGATTCGTTCCACGTGCGCGTAGTCGCTCAGGAGGACGGGGACGAGGAGGCCGCCGCCGAGGAGACAGCCGACGAGGGACCGAGCCCGATCGCTCCCGAGTTGACCGAGCTCGCCTGGGGCGCCGGCGCGTTCCTCGTCCTCCTCATTGCGATGCGATTGTTCCTGTTCCCGGCCGTGAAGCGTGGGATGGAGGCGCGGTACGGGAAGATCAAGGACGACCACGCCGAGGCCGAGACGATGACCTCCGGCGCGAAGCGGGACGTCGAGGAATACGAGCAGGCGCTGATCGA